>CAYUBC010000039.1:0-13961 GCA_964442885.1 uncultured bacterium
GGGCCATCGTCAATCGGCCTCTGCTGCTGCTGGCCGATGAGCCTACCGGTGCCCTCGATACCCACACCACTGAAGATGTGCTCGACATTTTTGCCAATCTCCACGCCACTGGCATTACCGTGGTCATGGTTACCCACGAACCGGATGTGGCCCGCGCCAGCCAGCGGATCATCTGGTTTAAGGACGGCGAGGTGATGCACGACCACCTCAGCCCGGCTGACATTGGCTCTCTAACGATGATGGGACGATCTCGATGACCTCAGCCTTACCTAGCTCACCACCTTTACCCTGCCTGGCCCAGGGGCAACTGCGCCGGATTCACCACCTGGCTCTAAACGTCAAGGATATGGCGGCCTCCCGCCGCTTCTATGGCGGGTTGCTAGGGCTGAGGGAGCTAACCGGCGATGCGGTGGACGATACCCTGAAGGCATTAGTCGCAACCGGCAAAGTGGCCAACTTTGTCACCCCCGACGGCCTAATTTTAGACTTGTTTTATGCCCCCAACCTGGAGCCGCCCGATCCGGATCCGGAAAAGTCCTTTACCCGCGCCTATCATCTGGCCTTTGATATTGCGCCTGAACAGTTCGAGCAGGCTGTAGCCATGCTAAATGCCCATCAAATTCCTATTGCCCACGGGCCAGTAACCCGCCCTACCGGACGCGGCGTGTACTTCTATGACCCCGATGGCTTTATGGTGGAAATTCGGTGCGACCCAACTAATCCTCAAACGATCTGACATCGTATTGCACATACTGCTGCCGAGGCTCCGCCGGGGGTAGGGGTCGCCGGTCGTAGTAGCCGTAGGGGTCGGGCGGCATGCGAGCCTGGTAAACTATGGTAGGGCGGTACTGCTGGCGCTGAATGTGCATCAGCCAGAGGGAAAAAATCACAAAGGCGGCCCCTCCGCCCACAATTAACAGCATAAACAGGCCAAAAATGCCCCACAGCAGCATGGTCTGGGTCTCATTTTGCCGGGGAATGGAGTTAATCAGCTGATTTTGCTGCTCGGTCATGGTTTGAACAGAGCTTTGATAAGCCTGGAGTTGTTCCACCACCCGCGCGGTTTCTTGCTCTTGCCGCTCGAGCTGAGATTTCAGGTCGGTGGTCAACTCTTGCTGAGTTTTGAGCTCTTTTTTCAAATCCTCAGCTAAATCTTTCTGGTCAGTCAAATCTTGCTCTAGCTGATTTTGGAAGGCATCGGGCGACACTGTGGGCGGCGGCGGCAGAGGAACAGGCTGAACCTCAAGGGTTTGCAAGTCAGAGGATCGCCGTTCTGGAATGGACGACCGCCCCCCAGTAGACTGAACCAGGAGCAGCAAAATTACCAGTGCCCCAGCACCCGAACACCAAGCTATGATGGCAGCCCTGTCCTTCATCAACGTTTAAGAGTTAAAGGTTCCTCGTTCTACTATCGAGCGTTCAGGAACAGACATTGAAATTAACCCGTGCATCAAGAGGCTCGCATGATCCGCAAACTAACTCTTGAGCCCAGCCTTTGTGACGACGCCTTTCCCCAATGGCTTCTTAGAAATGCGGAACGTTAACCGTACCTGCCTCAAGAAACCATTGAAGAGCCTAGCGTAAGCAATGGCTTCCGCAAGCATCCGTCAAGTATTACACAGCTCTCTAATTTCGGAACACTTGAATTAGCCAGATAGCGCAGAAAACTGTAAAACAATCACAAAGATGCTGCTGTCTGAGTGGGCCTTGCGCTGGGGCTGAGGCGGTGGGCGACGGATTTGGCTGGTAAGGCAAATTGTATTCCCGACGCTATACAAAGCCGAGCGAGGAAGATTTAGTAGTCAAGGTTACGTTTTAGTCCCTGGCCCCTAGCGACCGTTGTATGAAAATTGCTACGTGGAACCTTGAACGAGTGCGGCCTCAAACGCCTCAAGCCCAGCGCCAACAAGCCTGGTTTGACCGAATTGATGCTGATATTTGGGTGCTAACTGAAACCCATAGGGCGATTTCGCCAGGGGCAGGCTATCGGTCGGTGTCGAGTAGTGGTCCCGATGATTATGCAGCGGCTGAGGGGGAGCGCTGGGTGCAAATTTGGGTGCGCGATGGCGCTATCCGTCCTATCCCGACTACTGATGCTATCCGCACAGCCTGTGCTTTGGTCAACTTAGCTGAAGACTGGCCATGCCTGATTTATGGTACGGTGCTGCCCTGGATGGGCAGTGCCTGGCGTACTTACCCTGCCGATGGGGGTAAGGCTTTCACTGAGGCGCTCCAGGTGCAGCGGGCAGACTGGGTGCAGCTTCAGCGGGCCTATTCACAGGCCATGCTCATCGTCGCGGGGGACTTTAACCAAGACCTCAACGTCTTACCCTACTACGGATCGCGGCATAACAAACAGGTGCTGCGGCAAGCTCTGATAGAGGCCAATCTCGAATGTCTGACCTGTGGAGATAACGACCCGGTTCGAGCTGTCTTGGGGGGGCAGCACTCTAATATTGACCACATCTGTGTCACCCCAGATCCCAGATTGCAGATTCAGCGCAGCTTTACCTGGCCCGATAGTCTGGACGAGTTGCGTGGCCTATCAGACCATTTGGGCATTGGGTTAGAGGTTACCCTGAGCCAATTTTCAGGGTACGATCGCGGCAGTAATCCTAGACCCTAAGTCCAATCGCCATGTTTTTAGACGAGCTATCTCCCTTTGTACAAGAGCTATTAGGTCATCCAACGGCCTTTTTGGGAGGCGTTGCCTCTGGCTTGCTGCGGTTAAGTTTGGCGGACGAGCCGGTGAAAAGCTGGCTGAGCCGCCAGGGCGTTGTCTCTCCGGTAGATGCAGGGGTTGCCTCCCATCACCAAAATGGAGGTGGCCCGCAGACCATTGCCATTGACTAAGCGCCAGCACCCGCAGGCAGCAACTCGCTCATCCAGCCCTGCACCCGTTTCACCAACTGCTCTAGGGAGTGGTTGGTGTCTAGCTTGGCCGCGGCGTCCAGGCAGCGGCGGTAGTCGGCCAGGGCACAGTTCCAGTCTCCCCGCAGATGATAGGTGCGGCCTCGCTCAGCATAGCAATGCTCAGACAGTTGATAGAACAGCAGCGCATCATCCAGACAGGTAAGGGCCTCATCCAGGTGGCCTAAATCTCGCAGGGTGGCACCCAGGTTAATGCGGGCTCGCGTGTTGAAGGGGTTGAGCTCTACCGCGTGGTCGTAGTCCTGTAGCGCATCCTCTAAACGCCCCATAGCCGCGTAGCAGGTGGCCCGATTGTTAAAGGCTTGGTCTAAGTTAGGGGCTAGCCTAATGGCTCGGTTAAAGTCATTCAGGGCGGCGGTGGAATCGCCACACCATAACTTGACTAACCCTCGATTGCTGTAGTAAGCGGCATGCTCAGGTTGGCGCTTAATCAACTGGTTCAGCAGCAGCAGGGCCTGGGCATAGTCTCCCTGGTGCACCGCTTTTACCGCTGAGTGGCCCAGCCTATCGTCGGATAGCTCTACTGGTAAAGGGCCAGACATCTCAGGGGTGGCTGGTTTGCTGCCGGAGAGCAAAACCACCCGTGGCTTAGACCCTGGGCCAGCGGTGATTGGTTCAGTTGGCTTGTGTTTCCCGTAGATGCCCATAGTGACTCCCGTGTAAGGCTAGGTATGCTCCAAGTACCCCGATATAGTGGCACCAATATCAAAAGGACTAAACCGCAAAAGGACGTAGATAACTCAAGAAAATTCATCCCCATTTTGGGAATTGAATGAACATACTACGAAATTTCACGGAGAGTGTTGACCGATTGTTTTGTTATGTCAAATAATTTCACTCGTTGATGAAGGTTTCCGTAGGTTTTCCGTTGTCTTCATCAAATCCGATCCACCCAGTGGCGGGTTTTTGTTTTGTGACAGTTTTGCGGGTTGGACGGCTTTGGGCCTAGCCAGGGGCTAGAATTTGGCTCAGGAACATCACCCGTGATGTTTAACGCTGCCCAAAAACTCTTCTTCTCCTGCTGCTATGACGCCAGCTCACCCCGCCCCATCTGCTTCCGATTTAGCCCCAGATAGCTACGTTCTGTTAGGGTTGGCCACCTGTTACTGGCGGCAAGAGGGCGAAACTCAGGCCGTTCCTGTGGTTGAACCGGTACCATCGGCCTACCTGGAAACGCTGTTGCAGGGCATTCCTACCGCTTATCGTCAAGTTTGGGGCACGACCGTTGCACAGGCGCTGGCGCTTGATCCTGCCCTGGTGACGGTGGTTGGCGAGTCCAGCGAGGTACTGGCACCGCCCCAGCACTGTGCCGATTTTGAGCAACGGGTGCTGGCCGCCGCCCGCACCTATCACCAGCGCCCAGCGACGGCTCAGCTGATTCCGGTTGGTACTGTTCGGAGCGACTTAAACTACTCCACCGAAAAACTGCGGATTCTCAATCCAAAAAATAAAGTGTCCCGCTCAGATAATGTGAAGCAGCATAAGTACACCCACGAAGTACTGTAGCTACCCTGCATTCAGAGGACGGCTTAACCTCAGTTGACCAGGGCACAAGCTTATAAAGGCACAATGGAGCGCTGGCAGGTTGGGCAAATGCCGTGAATCAGCAGTTGGCAGTCGAGCAGATGGTAGCCTGAGCGATCAGCGGTTTTAGCGCCGACTTTAAGCACCGAATCGTTCTTGAACTCGATGGTTTTATTGCAGCGAACGCAAATTAAATGGTGGTGGTGATGGGGGGCGGGCTGGTTAATTTCGTAGCGCTTTTGGCCTTCGGCTAACTCCAGCTCACGCAAAATGCCCATGCGTGCCATTAGCTTTAGATTGCGATAAATCGTCGATAGGCTGATGGGTTCGCCTTCCTTCTCCAGAAGTTCACAGAGATCTTCGGCGCTCAGGTGAGTGCCTTCAGGGAGGTTCTGAAACGTCTTCAGCATGGTTTCTCGCTGGGGAGTCATGCGCCAGCCTCGCTCATTGAGCTCGGCTTTTAGGGCAGATGGAGTATACGCAACCACGGCCTAATCCCTCCCTAGAGAATTTCAATAGCATTTGCTTAATGAGAATAATAGCGAATTTCAGGGTGCATTTGCAATAGTTTTTTGCTATTGAGAATTACTCCGAAGATGGCTGCGCGGCATGACTTCCCTGCTCAAACCCTTGATGGCGTGATGATCCTCGCCATTTCTGTAGACGTAGCGCTTGGTGTTGCCAGAGTGGGTAGACCCCTTAGAGATCAGCCATCGCGGTTAGCGTCAGGCCTGGCAGTTAGCGACAGCCATCACAATTACCAGGGCTGCCAGGGGCGCGGTTACGGCTCGGAGAATCTGCGGCCCCAGGGAAACCAGTTGAAACCCAGCTTCAACAGCGGCGGCGACTTCATCCTCGGTCCATCCCCCCTCTGGCCCTGTGGCAATGAGAATCTCCTGGGCCAGGTTCTGTTGGGCCAGGGTGAGCAGGTGGGGAGCAGGGTAGCGGGCAACACAGAGCCAGCGCTGCCCAGCGTTAGCCTGCTTAAGGTAGTTGGGCCACAGTACGGGAGCCTTCAGGGTTGGCATCAGCAATCGCTCGGATTGCTCGGTGGCTTCGGCGGCAATGCGTTGCCAGCGGTCTAGTTTGCTGGGGTTAGGGCGCAGTAGAGTGCGCTCGGTAATGAGCGGTTGCAGCGTGGTGACGCCCAATTCTGTGGCCTGCCGCACGATGTCATCAAAACCACCGCCCTTGGGCATGGCAACAGCCAGGGTAACAGCTAGCTGGGGAGAACCAGGGGCATAAAGGCCAAGGGATGGCTGGTGGGGTGTCAGCGTGGCAAGCCCCGCCGTAGCCGTTAGCTCGGCCAACCACTGACTTCCCTGACCGTCGAGGGCCAGGAAGCAATCGCCCGCCCCCAGGCGCAACACCCGATAGAGGTAGTGTTGCTGGTCAGCGGTGAGCCGAAGCTGGTCAGTTTCCAGTTGCTCCGGATCCACAATCAAACGTTGCAACGGCTAGCGTCCTCCCGATCACCCTATGGCGCGCTCATCCCCATCCATCCTGCACCCCATAACCCGTCACTCCGCCGGTACCAGCTCGGTATTCACCTCATTCACCGGACGTCGGCGTAGCTCCAGGGATTCCGTTCGAGGCAGGAGGCCAAAGACATCACGCATGACATCGTCAATGGCTTCGTAGGATACGACGCCGGTTTGGTTGAAGACGAGTTGGCCATCGGCGTCAAACACCAGGGTTTGGGGTACGGCGTTGCGAAAGTAGTAGCCAGCCTCCGTGGCATCATAGCTGGCTTTGACCGGGATAGAATCAGCCATGATGGGCACAAAGTTGGCGACCCGCCCGTAGGGAGCCTGGAGTTGCGAGATCACCGACGCAAACTTCTTGCAGTCGCGGCTGTCGTCTACATAGATCACGGCCAGGGAGGGTTTGCCGTATTTAAGGGCCTGCTCCAGGGAAACCCGTGGTGGCACCAGTGACCCATTGCCCGCGTAGAGGGCAAAGATGTTGCCATCGTAGTTGTCATCGTTGAGCCCCGCCAGAGCCGCAGGTTGCCCACCCCAGCTGAACCAAATCAGCCCAACCAGGCTGGTTAACAGCAAGCCTCTCCTCAACCAGTGGGCCAGAGTGGCGGGGAGCCTGAGCCAGTACTCCCAATTACGTTGCGGCACAGGCGATGACTGGATCACACACTTACTCTCCTTCAGGCGGTCTTTAACTATTAGGCCACAGAATGGCCCGGCGATCAGCGTGGGTCGGGGCCAAATCCCTGCACGATGGCCTGCATCTCCCCAAGGTTGGCCGCCTGGCGGTCGTCTGGGGTCCACACCACAATCTGGTAGTAGTTCTCATCCAGTTCCACGGTGGTGTGCAGGTAAGCAACCGACTTACCCAAGACCTCGCCCCGCAGTTGGTACTGCACGGCTGGGGAGGTGCTGACGCTGCTGACATCCGTGCGAGACTCATTAGCCAGCACTTGGGTCATGCCAGTTTTCATAATTTGAACGTAGCGGCTGGCCTGCTCGTCCAGGCTCCCTGCGGCTACATTGGCGCGCTGCTCACCCAGCACCAGCAAAAAAATGTCGGCATCGGGATTGTAGGCTTGCAGGTCAGCGCTATCGTGCAGGACATTGGCCGGCGCAGCTTGCCAACCCCGACGCAGCCGCAGGCGCACGGGCAGCATTTTGCTCACCAGGTGATTGCCCCGCACCGAGCGGCTCATAAATTGGTTGCTCATTTCTGTAGCTGAACCCTCAGCGCCGTCGGTGGTGCCCACCGGGCCACAACTGGCCAGGCTCAGCCCTAAACTGGCCACTACCAGTGCCACCGCTACTCGCCGCCAGGGCTGTTGTCTTCCCTGACGCGACCGCTCATTGTCCCGTTGCCCCGGCTGATTCGTTTGGCTGGGCTGGGCTGCCTCCCTGATCCCGCTCATGGTGCTATCCTTCCTGATTGATTTAGTTCATAGGGTATAGCAACATCCCAGTGAATTCGCTCTGTCCTCTTCTATGCTGATAAAGAGGTTTACCGAACTCAATTGCCCCTTCTATCACTGCACCCATGTTACGAGCTGGAATTGTTGGCCTTCCAAACGTTGGGAAATCCACGTTGTTTAATGCTGTGGTGGCCAATGCCAAGGCCCAGGCGGCTAATTTTCCCTTTTGCACCATTGAGCCAAACGTAGGCGTGGTGGCCGTTCCCGATGGCCGCCTGCAAGTGTTGACTGAGCTATCGGGCTCGGCGGAAACAGTCCCGGCCCGGGTAGAGTTCGTAGATATTGCTGGCCTGGTCAAAGGAGCGAGCCAGGGAGAAGGGCTGGGCAACCAGTTTTTGGCCAACATCCGCGAGGTCGATGCCATTGTGCACGTGGTGCGCTGCTTTGAGGATGACGATATTATTCATGTTTCTGGCTCTGTGGATCCAGTTCGCGATATTGAGGTCATCAACCTGGAGCTGGCCCTGGCCGATCTAGCCCAGCTTGAACGGCGTATTGATCGGGTTCGCAAGCAAGCCCGCGCCGACAAAGAGGCCCAGGCCGAGCTAGCCATTCTGGAAAAACTGCTGCCGGTGCTCAATGAGGGGCAAACGGCTCGGCAGGTAGACCTGGACGAAGAGGCTGAAGCAATAATTAAACCCCTCGGCCTGCTGACTCGTAAGCCCATGATCTACGCGGCCAATGTCTCTGAGGATGACCTGGCCAGCGGCAATGCCTGGGTGGAGCAGGTCAGGGCTGTAGCGGCTGCCGAAAAAGCCCAGGTAGTGGTGATCTCGGCCCAGGTTGAATCCGAACTCATTGACCTCAGTGCCGAGGAGCGGAAGGACTTTCTAGAGGCCTTGGGTGTCACCGAAGGCGGCCTGATGACGCTGATTCAGGCGACCTACGAGCTGCTGGGGCTGCGTACCTACTTCACCACCGGCCCCAAAGAAACCCGCGCCTGGACTATCAAGTCGGGGATGCTGGCCCCCCAGGCCGCTGGGGTGATCCACACCGACTTCGAGCGCGGCTTCATTCGGGCTGAAACCGTAGCCTACACCGATCTGGTTGAGACAGGCTCCATGACAGCCGCCAAGGAGAAGGGGCTGGTGCGCAGTGAAGGAAAGGACTACATTGTGCAGGAAGGGGATGTGATGCTGTTTCGCTTCAATGTGTAGATAGCTTAACGGGTAGATAGCTTAACGGGTAGATAGTTTAACGGGTAGACAATGGCCCAAGCTGGGTGAATCAGTGGCCTGTCGAAGAAAATCTATCTACAATTTGAGCCATCGGGATGATTTCTTTAGTCAGGGTAGGTTGCTCAAGTCGGTGCCAGTGGGCAACATCAACATGGTTTTTGAACGATCAGTTCTGGCGATTTAAGACTGTGGCCTCACCTCAACAGCGTAACCGTCGTCTAGCCGTTGTTCTCCGTCGTGTCCAGGAGGTTCCCCCCTGGGCATTGTTGTCGATGGTGCTGAATGGGCTGTTGTTTGTGACCGTGCTCGTCTTACTGCGTCAGCTAACCCGTACAGTGGATCCAGTTTTGCCCTCCGCCAACGCCTTTGCGACGGATCGGCAGACTGTGGCTACGGCCACAACGACCGCAACCTTGGGAGAGCGCCACACCCTTGACTACCAGCAATGGGTAGCCCTGCTACAAGCTGAGGCTGAGGCCGCCGCGTTGGCGAATCTGCCCCATCAAACCGTGCTGCTGGGGGATTCTCTCACCCTTTGGTTTCCGGCTAATATGCTGCCGGGGCGTAGAACCTGGCTCAACCAGGCTATTTCTGGGGAAAACTCCAGTGGCTTGCTAAATCGGCTGTCTCTGCTTGACCAAAATCAGCCAGAGGCGTTTTTTAT
This sequence comes from uncultured bacterium, assembly GCA_964442885.1. Classification (GTDB taxonomy): domain Bacteria; phylum Cyanobacteriota; class Cyanobacteriia; order Phormidesmidales; family Phormidesmidaceae; genus Nodosilinea. Next base: position 9,251 of record CAYUBC010000039.1, read on the forward strand.
TATGATTGGCATCAATGATTTGATCTGGGGTGGCTCAGCGGATCAACTGGTGTTCAACCTGCGCACCACGGTGGAATACCTGAAAACCAACCATCCCCAGGCCAGAATTGTAGTGCAGTCCATTTTGCCCCACGGGGGCGCGGCGGCCACCTGGGAGGGGCGCGATCGCCTCCTGGCCATCCCCCCTGAGCAGATTGTTGCGGTCAATGCTCAGCTCAAGCAGGTAGCCACCCAGACCAGTGTTGAGTTTTTGGATCTCTATCCCCTCTTTGTTAACGGCGATGGCTATTTACGCCCCGACCTGACCACCGATGGCCTGCACTTAAATCAAACCGGTTATCTAGTGTGGCGGAGTGCGCTGGCCTTGGTAAACGAATCAGAGTCGCAACTGTAGTCCGGTAAGCTGGCCTGTAACGGGCTATTGGCTCCCAGAAAAATCATTGGAATGCCATTGAATTGTTATTAGTTTTAGCCGGGAAAGTTAAGCCAATATTATACGATATAAATAGAATTTATATGTTTTTAATATTTTAATTTGCGTGAATTATGGTTAAGCTGTAGAGCAATCCCTTCTACTAACCTGACGCTCTAGAGGTAGCCCTATGAATGCTTCTCAATCCTCCTCGTTGCCCTGGTATCGGTTGTTAAATAGCAACCGAGTGATTCGATCATTAGAAATGGTGCAGGATTTCATTGTCATTTGCCTTTGTGTTGGGCTGTTTAGCTTTATGGTTTTGCAACTGCGGGAAATGGTGCTGTCGTTGCTGCCGCCACTGGAGTTTCAAACAGTAACTTCCGATATTTTATTCCTGCTGATTTTGGTGGAATTATTTCGGTTGCTGATTATTTATTTGCAAGAACATCGGGTATCGATTGGCGTTGCTGTTGAAGTATCTATTGTGTCGGTGCTGAGAGAAGTGATTGTGCGCGGGGTGCTGGAAACTCCCTGGGTGCAGGTGCTAGTAGCGTGTGTGTTTCTGTTGGTCTTGGGAGCGCTACTGGTAATTCGGGTATGGTTGCCGCCCACCTTTGATGGCATTGACCCAGAACAGGTGATTTCAGAGCGCCATCGTTCGCGCAGTATCGATTTAATGCACCATCAACATACCGGGGCAGAGCCTGAGGTTGAGGGCAATAGCTACCCTACCCTGGGGATTGTGGAGACGGCTAGCCTGGATTTCTCCGCCAAATAAGTCTCCGAATAAACCTGCTAACCGAGGCTCGGCGACCCGGTAGGGGCTGGAATAAGCCATGACTCATAGAACCGATCCACCGCTACTATCACCTGAAGGACTAACCTGGACGATGGGTTGTGCCGCTGCCGGGACGCCGCTGGCGGCAGTTGAGACAGATTGTAACGAAAAGGACATATAGCGAGCCCAATCAGAGTAGGCTTATGCTCATGCTGTGATTTGCTCTGCAAGGAAAAAAACGTTATGTCTGCTGCTTTTTTACCCTCTATTCTGGTGCCTCTGGTTGGTATTGTATTTCCGGCTGCCGCTATGGCATTTGTGTTCCTGTATATCGAGCGGGAAGACGCTGCCTAGGTCAAGGGGTTGCCTGAGGCCATACCCCCTGAGCTGGGTAACGCCCTAGCTCAGAACAGCTAGACGGTTAGAGTCCTACACTGAATTCATAGCTCGCAGCCGGTACCTCTATGGGGCTTGGCTGTTTTTTTTGCCCAGCTCTAGCGGTCTGTCAAGCCTTGATGTGCAGGTTGGATGAAGCCTTAGCGGAACCCGACAAAGCCTGCTGCTGTTGGGTTTCATTTCGTTGTACCCAACCTACACAAACCCTAATTTTGAGTTTTGACGCTGCACTAGGGCGTGTCATCAATTACGACCAGCAGCCTTTTGTTATAAGCGCTGCCAATAACCAGGCTAAGGGCTGTGACCGTTGATTTCTGAGCCATCAGCGGCTAACTGATGACAGCCCCTAGATAGGACCTGGATAGAACGGTAGTTTTGGTTATGACAAATCGTGAAGATTATTGAAAAAACAAATAAGGCTTTTGCTAACCCCATGCTTTCCAGTACAATGACCGACCAAAAGCCACGCTGTTTCGCTACTGGCCTGTGAACGTGCATTCGAACGTGCACTTGGTCTGTAGTTTCTCCGCTTAGTGACCCCAGTTAGGACACCCCATGACCTCGGTTTTACCTCGCACCGCTGACGACTCTCGCCTCAGCAGCCTGCCCGAAGAGGTGCGGGCCAGGCTTCAAGATCGATTCAAGCTTGTGGTTCCCGCCCAAGGAGTGGCTTTGACACCTGACCAACCCAGAGAGTCTGTAGCGCCTTCTCAAGGCTCTGCTTCTGCTGTGGCCTCAGCCATTGTGGCCATGACCAGGATTGAAAAGATCTATCCTAACGGCAGCACAGCGCTGACTGACATCAATTTGCAGGTGAATCAGGGAGATTTTTTGTTTATCACTGGGCCGTCTGGCTCGGGTAAATCTACCCTGCTCAAGCTCCTGTATGGCCATGAGCGCCCCACTGCTGGGGAGCTTTTGGTAGCCAACGAACCGATTGCGCAACTGCGGGGTAATCAACTGGCTATGATGCGCCGCCGCATTGGGGTGGTGTTTCAGGATTACAAGCTTATTCCTCGGCGCACCGTGGCCGAAAATGTGGCCTTTGTGCTGTGGGCTCAGGGCTTTACCCGCAAGGAAATTCACCGCCGCCTCTGGCCTACGCTGAAAATGGTGGGGCTGCAACACAAAGCCCACTGCTTTCCCGATGAGCTGTCGGGGGGCGAGCAGCAGCGGGTGAGCATTGCTAGGGCGGTGGTCAACACGCCGCCGCTGTTGCTCGCCGATGAACCCACGGGCAACCTGGATGCCGATAACTCCCTGCAGGTAATTAAAATTCTCAAAAAGCTCAATTCTATTGGCATTACGGTGATTGTGACTACCCACGATGAGCATCTGGTGAGAATCTCTAATCATCCCGTGGTGCAAATCAAAAACGGGCAAATTCATCACCTGGTGCGTTAACGCTACATTCCTTAACAACCGCCAACCCGCCTCATCCGATCAATAGGATAATAATCACAGTCAAATCTAGACACGTTCAGCGTCTGGAACTCTGGGTGTGAGGGTGTTCGGCCTGGGATGGTGACGGCGGCTCTGGTCTTGTTAGCCCAGGGCTGCGATTGGTCATTGCCCTGCCGAAGCTCTTCCAGACCGTTAATGTTAGGTATCTGAGAGGAAAGTGCTTTGATCAGTACAGCCCCATTAAAAACATCGCGTTCACAAGAGATTTTTACCGCCGCTCAAAGTCTGATGCCGGGAGGTGTGAGTTCGCCGGTGCGGGCGTTTAAGTCGGTGGGTGGCCAGCCCATTGTCTTTGACCGGGTCAAGGGGGCTTACATTTGGGATGTAGACGATAACCAGTACATTGACTATGTCGGTACCTGGGGGCCAGCTATTTGTGGTCATGCTCATCCCGATGTGTTAGCGGCTCTATCCGCGGCCCTGGAGAAGGGCACCAGTTTTGGTGCCCCCTGCTATTTAGAAAACGTGCTGGCCGAAATGGTGATTCAAGCCGTGCCCAGCATTGAAATGGTGCGCTTCGTTAACTCTGGTACCGAAGCCTGCATGGCCGTGCTGCGCCTAATGCGTGCTTACACCCAGCGCGACAAAATCATCAAATTCTCTGGCTGTTACCACGGCCATGCGGATATGTTTCTGGTGCAGGCCGGTTCCGGAGTGGCTACCCTGGGCCTGCCAGACTCTCCGGGGGTGCCCAAGGCCGCTACCAGTGCGACCCTGACGGCCCCTTACAACGATTTGGAAGCCGTCAAAACTCTCTTTGCCCAAAATCCTGGAGAAATTGCCGGGGTCATCCTGGAGCCGGTGGTAGGAAATTCTGGCTTTATCACCCCTGACGCTGGATTTCTGGAGGGTCTGCGCGAAATTACCCGAGAAAATAATGCTCTCCTCATCTTTGATGAGGTGATGACTGGCTTTCGCATTGCCTACGGCGGTGCCCAGGCCAAGTTCAACATTACCCCTGACCTCACCACCCTCGGCAAGGTGATTGGCGGCGGCTTGCCAGTCGGTGCCTACGGCGGCCGTCGGGAGATTATGGAAATGATCGCCCCGGCTGGCCCGGTTTACCAGGCGGGCACGCTGTCGGGGAACCCCCTGGCTATGACTGCTGGCATCAAAACCCTGGAACTCCTACAGCGCCCCGGCACCTACGATGAGCTGGAGCGGCTCACCGCCAAGCTCACCGATGGGTTACTGCAAGCGGCCCGTGATGCTGGTCATGAGGTCTACGGCGGGCACATCAGCGCCATGTTTGGGATGTTCTTCCACCCCGGCCCGATCACCCGCTATGAAGAAGCTAAGCTGGCTGACCTGGATAAGTTCAGCCGATTTCATCGAGGCATGCTAGAACGCGGCGTCTATCTGGCCCCCTCCCAGTTTGAGGCCGGGTTTACCTCCCTAGCCCACACCGATGATGATATCGACCAGACCATTGCCGCCGCCCGCGACGTTTTTGCCACCCTGTAAGCCATAGCGGATAGCGACTCTTAAGAACACCATTAAAAGGCAGACCAGAGGGTCTGCCTTTTTTGATACGGATGGCGGCTAGTCAGGAGTCGCCAGGAAAAACACATGTACCTATTGATACCTGGAACTACATCCGGTAAAGTAATACATATGTATTAATTCAGGATATGGTTCTACTTCCGGCAGAGCGTCGT
>CAYUBC010000040.1:0-6840 GCA_964442885.1 uncultured bacterium
GTGAGGTAAGGGGTGGGCTGTCGTTCACTGTCTTGTCGCAGGCGCGATTCTACCTGCTGGCGAACAATGGTGGTGAGCTGCAAAAGCTGGGGTGGCGGCAGGCTGAGCAGGTCAACTGTGCCTTGGCTGTGGCCCCTACCGTGGGGAAAGGGCGGTGGCCCCATCGGCAGTGAGGTATGCAGGCCGGAGTGGTTGGCCTGGCTGCGGTGGAGGTGCGATCGCAGATCGGCATAAATCCACTCCGCCAGATAGTTGAGCATGGCCGTTTGGTCGCTGGTTTGGCGGTCTGCGGTGACTGGGGTTGCTTCAGCTGCCTCGTCAGCCTCTGGGCCTGCTGAGGGTTCGCTGCTGTCAAAAAGGGGCTCTGTCTCCGCCTCGGGCATCTCAGTCGGGATGCTGGTGTCGGCCACGGAAAAGTCTTGAAAGATCGACTGGCTGGGTAGGGCAGTGTCAAGATCAAACTGGTTTTCCCAGGCATTGGTCGGGGGTTTCACTCCACGGCGCTGGATTGCTGAGGGCTGCATAGTATGGACTGGGGCAGACGGTTCTGGGTTGGAAACGGGCGGCGATGAAGTGGCTGGGACGGTTGAAAATTGCTCGGCTTCGGGCGTGGGTTGAATTGATTCAACCCGCGGATTGGCTGCTAGCTGGGCCGGTAACTCTTTCTGGGGTTGGGGCTGGGGTTGGGGGTCATCCTGCGCAGGCAGTGGCTGGGGGATTGCGGTTGGAGACTGCGGTTGATCGGGCGCGGTGCTTGGGAGATCGCCCAGGTCGACCCGCTGGATAGGGGCGGTCGCATTGGTTTCAGGGCTCGGCGTAGCAGGATCTAAAACACCGCTACGCCAGTCATTGGGGATCGCATCTAGGGAGGAGGATGCAGCGGCAGAGGGGATCGCTGCGGCCCCCCCAATTTGATCAGACTCACTCTCAGATCGATCAGCATTCAGAGAACTATCGGTGACAGGTGGGGGGAGTTCAGCCGCAGGACTGGTCTGCTGAGCATCAGCCAATGCAGGTCTAGCTCGCAGCGGTGCATCTGGTGAGGGTGATGCTGGATTGTTGTCGGTTGGCGGGACTACCTCCTCATGCAGAAAGACAGCTGGATTATCTAATAGAGAGCTTGCTGGACGATCAATAATCGGCACGGGAACGCTTGGGAGGTTGTTGAACGCAGCCGGGGGTGCGACCTCCTCAACCGGAGGCAAGGTTTGGTAATCAAGGTTTTCTTGGTTTAGAGAATTTTGGATGTCGGGCGATTTAACAGGGTCTAGACTCGCCTGACTGTCTCCGAAAGGGTTGGGGGCAGGGGCTGCTGGCTCTGAGTCAGTGTGAAGAACCCGGGGGTGAGTTGGTGCGGTACCTGTCTGAGTCGATTCACTGACCCGGTGTTCTGTCGATTCAGCGGCGCTACCCTGGGCCTGATCTGGCTGGGGGAGACTGGGAGGGGCCTGGTATAAGCGGGGGCTCGCACCCTCTACCTCTCCAACACCTGGCCATAGGTCAGGAGATGCGGCTTCTGCGCTGGTAGGCTGGGTTGGTTGCTCAGAGGCTTTGGGCAGAGCGAAGTCTGGAGCGCTAGCAGTGTCATAGGCAAGAACCGCTTCGCTATCAATTGCTTCGCGATGTTTCTGGCGGAGCTGTTGGGTGATCTTGGCGGCGGTGTTTCCAACTTTCCCCAACGGTTGGGTTCGGCTTAAGAGCTGTCGCTGAAAGGTAGGCAAGGGAATTTTTGGGAGTTTCTCAGCGATAGCATCGGGGACAAAGGCATCTGCTTGAACCTCATCCTGGCTCTCAGCGGGAAGGATCTCCGGTGCCTCGACCATACCCTGGCTCTCAGCGGCGATCATCGCTGACGTTTCGATGCTGTCCTCAGCAGTCGCTTGCGGTTGGCCTCCAGCATTTCTCTGGATGGGAGTTTTCTGCCTGCCTGACTCGTTATTTTCTGGGAGCTGTGCAGTTTGCGAAGGCAGATCAGGTCTCTGGACAGGGAAACGGGGATCTTCCGTGTCAGCCTTCTGACTGGGATCTTGTTCTCCATCTCCGATTGGAATCCCGGGCGGAGTGGATTCTGACGATGGTGTGGGTATTTCCGCTGGTGGCGGGGAGGAGGGGTCGCGAGCCTGCACCCATGAGGGTGATTCAACCTCCCCTGGGCTGGTGAATGGGGGCAGAGACTGGTCTTCGGCTCCGTCCAGGGGCGGCATCGGGAAGCCCACCAGATAGGCAGCTAAGGAGTCGGCTGCTGGGTCAGCGGCGCGGGCTGCCAAAGCCGTAAACCGACCCAGCGGCGGTTTGGTCGGGTGACCCAATGGGGGACGCTGACCGAGGGTTGATAGTAGGGGCATGTCTTCCCATGCGACCATGGCTACGCCTTACCTCCCATAAAATAACCCGAGCTTTGCTCGCGCCCTTGAGACAGGCGGGTGAAGTCGCTACCCAAGTCTTTGCTCTTGATGTTGAGCCCCTCGTAGGCCAGGGTGAGCTCTTCTAGGGTCACCGACTCTGACTGGGCCTGGAGCGAGCCAGTCTTCCAGCCGATGGGGATAGCGCCAATCAGCGTCCAGCACTGCATCGTTTCGCCAGCCTGGTTGAAGAGCAAAATGCTGACGTTGCGGCGCTGGTGAGTTTTGTTGTCAAGAATGGCTTGTAGCCAATTCCAAAAGTCGAGGCTGTTGGTAACGCCGCGCTTTAGCGTCACATTAGAGAATTGCGGTGTGTCGAGCAAAAACCGCTGCTGGTCGTTGACGCCCCCTTCTACCAGCGATTGCACTTGCAGAGTGACGCCTATCCCGGCGCACTCGCTAAATGAGGCGGCAATTTCGCTGTCGATTTCGACGTAGAACCGATTGGCAGTGACGTAGTTAAAGTGGGGATCTTGGGTCATAGCAGCCTCTGGTAGGGGGTACCTGAGCGATCGCGCTGGAGCCGCAATTCCGCTTGTAACAGGGTATAGACGCGATCGCCGAGCTGGCGCACCTGGGCGGGCGAAGCCAGCACCTCAGCGGCAAGCTGGCCCAGGGTAGCTGGGTCTGGAGCACTACTAGCGGGCATAGGTTCCCCTCCACAAAAAACGACGGATGCGTTGAATCGGTTCCACCGGCACCAGGCCAGTTTCGCTGAGCAGATACTGGCCCTCAATGCTGCGCAGCTTGGCGGCCAAAATGGCCCCCGGAGGCTGGCATTCGGCCTCGACGGTGGCGCAGGCTTCTGGGTAGGCCACCGTCAGGCCAAAACCCAGGGGGTAGCTGCTGGCGCGGGTAAAACTGTCGGAGTTGACCCAGTAGGCTCCTTTGTCGCCGCAGAGGTCAAAGTCGATATCGAGGGGCTTGCCATCGACCCCGACCAAGATTGGGTAGGTTTTGCCCTGGTGGGTCAGGGCCAGGGGGTAGACTGAGCACTGGCCATGGAGGCGGCTAATGCGGTCAAAGCCGATGCCAATCACCGTTTCTTCGGCGGACTGGGTCTCAAAATCGCTCAGCATGTGGGCGTAGATGCTGCCGTGTGTCTGGGGCAGCACGGCGATCGCCCGGCGGGTCTTCTGCTGGACTTGATCAAACTTGGTGCGGTCCTCATCTTGGTTGAACAGGAGTTCGCGAAACAGGGCAACGGTCTCAGCGTCTTTTTCGGAGTAGGTGTAACCCTGAGGAAAATAGAGCTTGACGGGATGTTGGCCCTTGCCCAATGTGGGCCGCTCTTGGGTAAATAGCTGCCGCAGATCGGCCAGGGAAATTTGTCCGTTAACCAGCTTGGGCAGATTGCGATCGCGGCGGGCGTCACTGGAGGTAACAAAGATAGCGATGCCGTCGTAGGCCACGGTCGTTTCGGCAATCCCTGGGGGCAGACCTTCATCCCCCCCGCGAATCAAGGCGGCCTGCACATGCCCCCGCTCTAGCTGGGTGAGTAAGTCCTGGCGATCACGGGGTTTGAGCACTGCCTTTTGCAGAGCGTTTGCCCCCACCCCCAGCCGTTGCCTGAGAGCGTCGTCGAGCAGCACCGTACCGGTGGTAGTCAGGGGACTACCGAGCGAGCGAAAGAAGCTGCGATCCCAGGAGGTACCCGGCTCAACGGCATACACAATGCTGGCGGTAGGCTCTAGGGTGCCGAGGGTAAGCGTGCAGTCATCGGCGGCTTCGCAGGTGGGGCCAGCCAGCTCTAGGGGGGCTTCTCCCTGCACCAGCCAGCGCACCAGGGGAATTGCTCCCACCAGCAGCAGCCCGGCCAGCAGCCACAGCCAGATGCGGGGGCTATCGGAGGTAGCGGTTGGGGTCTGGTCAGCAGGGCCGACCGCTATCGGCGCATTCTCCGCCGGGAGCACCGCTAAAGGTAGCTGTCTCAGGGCCGCGATCGCCGCCTCAGGGCTGCGAAAAGGCTCCTCGGGGCCAGTGTCCAAGAGGCGACAGATGAACGGGTAGAGCGATCGCGCCTGGGCATCCTCTGGCCAGGCATCGAGCAGCGCCGGGTCGATCTGGGGGTCGCCGTCGAGCAGCTCAAAGGCCAGGGTGCCTAAGGCCTTAAAGTCCTGGGCTAGCGAACCCAGGTCTGGGGTAGCAGTGGCGACGCCCTGGAGGGCCGGGTCAAACAGGTGCTCCCACAGGGCCAACCGCGATAGATAGATAAAAAACGCTGGTTCATAGATAGGCAGCTTGGCTTCAGAAAACCTGAGCCACAGGCTTTCTGGCCCCAGTCGACCGTGGGGCAGCCCGCGCTGAGCCTGGCCCTCGGGCCAGTGCACCTGGTAAGCCTGTAAATATTGCAGCGACTGCAACACCTGACGCAGTAATTCCCGCATCTGCCCCGGCGACCACGATGGCATCGTCAAGGGCGCAGACTCAGCTAGACACTGGCCACCGGGCAGCGCCTGGGTCATCAGGTAGCACGGTCCTTTAGGGGGTGCTATCACATCACGAATGTTCAGAATGCGAAAATCAGAGCCTTCCCCCAAACGAGAGTTGAGGTCGATGATTTGCTTAAATGCCAGACGTCGCGATTGGGCCTCGCGATCACTAAACACAGCCTCGCTAAAGCTGTACTCATAGATCCAAACAGCCTCGTTGCTGTTTTCCTGAACGCCGTCGTAAAGGCGCATCCAGCCGCGATCACGAAGCAGTGGCCCGACCACGTAGCGACCCACCCAGCCTCGGATCAAAATATCGCCCGGCACTAGGGGAGCCGGATAATCGAGATGGGAGGAAACCTGGATTACGGCGGTAGCAGTGGTCAGCGCGGGTGTGATCGCCGTTCTAGACCCAGTGGATAACGCCCCCCTAGGCACCCTGGGCGTAGACCACTCAGGCCTTTCGGGCCACCCTTGCCGATTACTCGATTCTGCCGACCGTGTTTTTTTCTCCCCAGTCCCTGGCACAGCAGCCTGTTCGTAGGCATTAAGCGCCTGCTTCCGCGCCCCGCGAAAAACAGTCTGACTCGGATTCTGAACGAAGTTGCGACCCTCGCTCAGCTTGCGGCGAAATTGATTGACAATATCGGGGAGTCTCACGGGCGATCGCCTTCAGATTAGAAGCTAGGACTGGCGGACTGGGCGCTGCGGTCTGTAGCCGAGGGCTCTGGGGGTGGCAGCGGCTCTAGATCATTGACCTGGCGATAGAGGTCGTAGAGATAGTTGATATCTGTTGCGTAGAGATTCTCAATCACTCGCGGGCTGACCGTTTCCAGTGCCCCTAACCGCACCACCACCCGCGACAAAATCAGCACCGTCGCGTAGGCCGGGTTGCCCTGCACGCGGGGGTCTTTTAAGGGCACAATCTCATCCATGGCCTTGGCCAGCCGCATCACCCCCTTGCGATGGAGGTTGCCCTCGCCATCGAGATAGCCCTTCGGCAGCGTAAATTCAAAGTCGGTTTGAAGCATAGAACGCCCAGGTAAGTCGTCTCCGCAGAGGTTGGGTGAGGGATAAATAGCTGAGGGCTCAAGAGGCTAGCAAAACGCCCCATCGCCCAAGCTCTTTACTGCGATCGCTCAAACCCCGACACCGCCAACTCCAACTCCTCGATCGCCACCTCTGTGCTGTTGGCGTTGACCTCGGAGGTGTTGTACCGCATTGGCCAGGCCCCTTGAAAGTCGTAGCGGGCCTTCTCCCCACCCGACTGGTCAAAAATGCTCAGCGCCCCCTCGGCTTCCTGATCCTTCCACTCCCCCGATTCCACCTTGGTGAACCAGTTCCAAAGGGTTTTGGAGTCGGTAAGACCGCGCTTGAGCACCAGGTTATCGGTGGCCACATGGCCCGGAATTTTTGTGGTCACCAGTTGACCAAACTTGGCTTTGCCCCACTGGTTGGCCGTGACTTCAACGATGGGGATTGCCTTTTGCGATCGCTGAAAGCGCTGACACTCCAAAAACACAGCATCCACGGTTTCGTTTCCGCCGCCAATTTGCAGTTCCAGCTTGAGGTAAAACCGGCTTGCCAGCAGTAGTTCTGAGAAATCCTCTGGGGCTCCAGCCATGGCTACTGCACCCGCTCAATGCCTTCGTGTACCAACTCTAGGGTTTCGTTAGCCATATTGCTATCGCCTGCCGTAAAACTCGGCCCCTCATACTTGCAAGGGTAGGCATTGACCAGTTCCCAGCGGGCCTGCATGCCACCCGACTGATCGTAGGCACTTACCGATGCCGCCTTGCGATTGCCGGTCCACTGGGAAGACCCACCATCGTTGGTGTTGCAGTCCTTGTACCAGAGGTAGAGGTCTTTGTCGGTAGTCGCCACCATCTTCACTGTCACGTTAGAGAATTTCTCCACGGTGGGCGTCGCCTGGCGAATGCGCACCCCGCTTTTGCCTGAGCCGTGCACACCCCCATCCCCGGCTACCAGAGACTCTACCGAGAGAC
>CAYUBC010000040.1:6850-13658 GCA_964442885.1 uncultured bacterium
CCCGCCACTTCCAAAACGAGTTTTTCAGCAATGCCGTCAGCTTCAAAATAAAACCGACAGGCAGTCAACAATTCAGCCATAGCCCTACGCTCTCTCCTTGGTTAAATGCCTGACAACATCGGGGTCGTTAGATCCCAAAGGATAGACAGTCCTTACCAACCGACCGATCTATCTACCCTTTCCCTCTGGGGGCACCAATCAGCTCAGGGCAAGCCCATCCACTCATTCACCCACCGACCCATTCGCTCACATACCGTCACCCATATACCATCACTCACCTACCCATCCCCTGACCCACATTTCCTAACCCACATCCTGGGTCTGATCCCACTGGCTAATGCGGAAGATTACAAACTCCGCCGGACGCACGGGGCATATGCCCACTTCTACAAACAGCTGGCCCAGCTTCATGGTGTCTGGCGTGTTTAGCTCGGCGTCGCACTTCACATAAAACGCCTCCTCCGGGGAGCTGCCAAACAGCGCTCCCTGTCGCCAGATCCGCTCCAGGAAGTTTTTGACGGTGCGGGTTACCCGGGCCCAGAGATCCTCATCGTTGGGTTCAAATACAGCCCACTGGGTGCCCTCTTCAATCGATTTGGCGATGTAGCTCATCAGCCGCCGCACGCTGACGTAGCGCCAGTCAGTGTCGTCGAGCTGGGCCAGGGTGCGAGCCCCCCACACCAGCGTGCCACGATTGCGAAACTTGCGGACGCAGTTAATGCCCTTGGGATTGAGAAATTCTTGCTCTCTGAAGTTGGTGTCGTAGGCCAGCCCCAGCACCCCCCGCGGAATTTCGTTAGCGGGTGCTTTGTGAATGCCCCGAGTTTCGTCGGTGCGGCACCAGAGGCCCATCATGTGACCACAGGGGGGTACGGTGATGGGCTTGCCGGCATCGCGTGGATTGGGCACCTGTAACCAGGGGTAGTAGAGGGCCGCAAACGGGCTAAAGCGGCCAAAGCTATCCATTCGCCAGGCTTCGACATCCTGGGGCTTTTGCCGTTCGGGCAGCACGGGCAGATCGCTCTTGCGGGGCTTAACCGGTGGCGGGTCGAGCACGGTCATGCGGTAGGCGGGGCCGGGGGCCGCGGTCTCGCAGTTGGTGATCATCATCTCCATCACCGCGTGCACCTGCTGAAGGGAAATCAGTCCCTGCTGGTAGACCAACATCAGGTCAGGGCAGGCCACCATAGCCACCTCGTCAATTTCAAATAGCCCCTGCACGCCGGAGCGGCGCTTGGTCGAACCGTACATTTCCTTAGACCATTGCCGAGTGCGTAGGGGTATGGCGCGGGGTCTGACCTCGTAGAGGCCAAAGGAGGGGCGCTGGGCCAGAGGCATGTCCTCCGGCGCAGTCAGTTCGATGTTGATGTAGTCAGACCCGCGCAGAGCCTGCTGCACAAATACCCCTGCCGATAGATCCGCCTCGCTGACGCCCTCGGGGTTTTGCATAGTGAGATGGCGAAACTCCTCGGGCTCGCCATCGCGGGGCACCACCTTAATCTTGAAAAATTCACCACTGTTGAAAGGTTCCTCATCGGGGTCTTCGCTGGGCAGGGGGTCATCGGGCTCAATCAAGACTCGTACTCGACCTTCGGCCTCGCGTTCTGGATTCAGGTAGAGGTTGAAGGAGGGCTTGCTGCCCGAGGTTTTGACCGGCATCAGGGCGGGGGGAATGGCGTCGATCTCCAAGACGGGGCTGGTCTCGGGGTGGGGCAGCTCGGTACCGATGCTGACCACCCAGCAGCGACCGCCACCGTTGTCGAACCAGCCTTTGACCGCGAAGGGTAGATAGGCACCAAAGTCGGTGAATCCGTCGGAGCCAATCTTCGAGAAATTTTCTAGATACTGGCTCCAGCTGGTGACCAGGGTGGGTTCAAATAGCTCGGCGTCGCCGCGAATGTCTTCGGTAAACCCAACAAAACCCGCAACGCTGAGGTTGACGCCCTGAATGGCGCGGCTGCCACGGGCTACCTCCTCGACGTAGACCCCAGGGGCAAAATAGTCTAGTCGGGCCATAGACGTTCTCCTTACTGGTTGATTGCGACAAAGACCACGGTGTAGCGAGGCGACGAGGTGCCCTACAGCGATCGCGCTTGCAAGTTTCTAACGGAGCTAGGGGTTATTTTTCGCAGCCAATTTTGAAAAGAAGTGTGAAGCATAAACTGGGCACAACCTGAGTGCGAAAACCGGGTGCGATCGCCGTGGAACACAGTACAGGAATCAACACCGCCGAGGGGATCGTTTAGCTGTGTTGAGTATGGATGGTCCAGATCCAATTCAAGACTTGAATCTACAGCTCCAGAGGCTGATTTCCCTGGCCGGTGCCCATTTGCCAGGCAGCCCTGAACGCCAGGCGGCCTTTGCCGAAATGGTGCGGCTGGTAATGCGGTCGGGGAAACTCTGGCGCGAATCGAGCGTCTACTATGCCGATGCCCTACAAGAGATGTGGGAATACTGCTTTCAGTACGTTGACCACCCCGAGAAAGGCCACAACCCCAGCGTCTGTACCGTCACCACCTGGCTAGACGACCGGCTGAAGAAAATTCTGCGGCGCTACCGCGATCGTAAACGTCGGCAGCAGCAGCGGCATCTGTCGCCCTTTCAGGCCGGTGGGGGGCAGGTAGTCGACCCGGTCGATACCCTGGTTTCCCCTGCCGATGCCCATGGGGCGCTGCGGATCTGGGGCCACCTGATCACCTGGGTGCGCAACGATCCGGATCGGTTATTGCGCGATCGCATTTGCATGAGGTATCCCCAGATTAATGCCCAGATGCTATTGCTGCGGCGGTTGCCCCCCCACGAACAGTCGTGGGACGACATTGCGGCAGAATTTCTTGCCGACAAAAAATATATCGCCCAGTGGTACAGCCGCTACTGCAACTCTCTCCTCCGAGAGTGGGGCAGAACCCAGGGCTATCTCAATCATGATGGTGAATAGGTACCCATGCCGCTATGACATTTTCTATGACCACCGCCGATGCCACCCAAGTGCCCGTCTGGGTCACCCAAGCGGCCCGCACCAGGGCGGAGCGGTTTGCAGAGCAGCAGCCGACGCCGCACCAAGCGACGCAGGTGTATCAAAATACCCTGGCGGTCTGCGTGGTCAATGACTACCTGAAGCTGTTCGGCATTCAGACCCAGGTCGACGCCTCCGATAGCTGGCACCCGGTGCTGCGCCTGGCAAACCCGGTGGCTGATCTGGCGATCGCAGGCTATGGCCGGGTTGAATGCTGCTCGGTAACCGCAGCCGATACCGCCTGTGCTGTGCCCCTAGAGGCCCAGGGCGATCGCATCGCCTATATCGTTGTGCGCTTTGAGACCAATAGCGAAGCCACCCTGCTGGGGTTTGCTAAAATGGTCGAAAACGAGTCGACTCCCCTCAGCGCGCTGCGCCCAATGGCCGAATTCTCAGGCTATCTGGCCCAGCTTATGCCCGTGGTCGATCTCCGCCTGTGGCTGGAAGGGATTTATCAACAGGACTGGTGCCCTGCCGAGGCTCTGCTGCATCCCAAGCAGCTGGCTCTTACCCACGCCGCCACCGTGCAGCGGGCCAAGCAAATCGCCCTCAATCTGGAATCGGCCCACCGTGACGCCATTTTGCTGCTCTCGGTGACCTCCCAGCAAGAATCGCTGAGCGTGCGCGCACAGCTCCACCCAGCGATTGTGGCCGATCAGGCGGTCAGTGGTACCCGGCTGATCCATTCCACCCTCGATTGTTTGGCCCCAAACATCACCTTCGCCATCTACACCGCCGCTGGCAGCCTGGCCAAAGCAGCAATGTCACGTACCTTTCCCCGCGACAACTGCATTCAACTGCCAT
Source organism: uncultured bacterium (assembly GCA_964442885.1). Taxonomy (GTDB): domain Bacteria; phylum Cyanobacteriota; class Cyanobacteriia; order Phormidesmidales; family Phormidesmidaceae; genus Nodosilinea. The sequence goes on from CAYUBC010000040.1 coordinate 10,671, forward strand.
CCTTTCAGGGGCAGTGGGGCGAGCAATTTACCCTCCGCATTTCCACCGGGGATGATAGCCAGATTGACCTGCATTTTCGGCTGTGACCCTGGCCGTTGTAAACAACGCCAGCGGGGCAACCTCGGCGGTGTTTTGAAATAGCGTTGGTAGCCAGCTGGCATAGGGGTAGCGGTCTTCTAACCCCGAGAGCTGCTGGCGGGCAGTACGCACTGTGGTGTAGAGGCTTGGCTCCTGGGTCAACGCCTGCAAAAAGTAATCTAAAAAATGCTGGGCAACCACGTCGGGCACCGGTTCTTTCATCACCACAATCTGCGGGATTTTGAGAGCGCACAAGTCTTTGGCCAGGCCCAACCCGTCGCAGGAGTTAAGTATCGCCAGCGCTAACCCCCGCTGTACCGCCTCCGCCAGCGCAAATTTCAGATCTTTGATCGAAATCTGGTCGTAGGGGCTGAGCTGAATGATGCCGCTATGACCGTCTTGCTGGCTGTAGCTATGGCCTGAGAAGTAGACAATATCCCATCCCTGGGCATCCCAGAGATATTCATGAAACTGCTGACGGCTGGGCTGTTGCAGGAAGATCACTTCTATGTCGGATTGATTCAGGTCGGATTGATTCAGGTCGGCCAAGAGCTGTTGGTCGACGCTGACATCAATGCCGCTGCTGTGGCCCACAATAACCAGTAGGCGAGTCTGCTGCCGGCGGGGGCGATCGCCCGTGACCCGCTCCAGGGTCATGCCGCTCAGAGCCACCTCGGCTCTGGGATAATCATGCAAAAACTGCCACAGATGCCAGGGCAGCCGCCGCAGCCAGATATCTTCGGTCTGAATCACTACACGAATTTCGTGCTCGGGCAAAAACTTCTCTCGCAGCTTGTCGGCAATCAGGCGAAAGCTGGGGGCCTGCAACCAGGCCTGGAGGGCTTGCTCTATCTGCTCGGCCAGCAGGTGGAGTTCCTGGTGAGACAGGTTAGTAATCGGTGCTTCGGTTTCAAACTGAATGCGCGAGCAGTTGCTAAAGGTTTGCCGATATAGGGTCTGCCAACGTCCATAGAGACTGGCTAACTCTGAGGCCGGGGGTAAGCTGGCGTGAAATTTAAATGGTTCAACCAACGGGCCGACCCGCAGGTCGGCGCTGATCGGGTAGCCCTGCTCCAGGCTGCCATCCCAGAAGGTCAGGGTAATGCAGCGATCAACCCTGGCTGCTTCCACAGAAGATGCCAGAGGATGGCTGGTGACCTGCTGAAGCAGTTGGGTGAGTTCGTCAGTAGTGTATCGATAGTGCTCAATCTGCTGATGAGCCGTACGTAACTGATCCTGGTAGAGACCTTCCAGTCGCTGTAGATGGGTCTGGTAGAGCTGCTTAAACTCCTGGTGTAGGTCAGCCTTGTCTACTCCCTCAGGGATGCCCAGGGACACCCGAAGGAATCCATCGCCCTTGTCTTCAATGCCCTGGAGCTTGATGCGGTGGTCAAAGGTGGTACGTACCTGGTCTAGGGTTTTGGCGATCGCGTCGCGGTCTACCCCGTTGCGAAAGATCAGCTCCACCGTGTTCATCACCACCTTAAACAGCTTGGTGAAGTCGCCGGGCTCAAACTCACCGCTGCTGGGGATGCGATCTCGGTCGGTACTCGGTGTTGGCCGCTCCCGGCGATAGACGAAGCGACAATCGACATCGGTCAGGCGGGTGCTGCCATCAATAGCCCAGCCCTCAATACAGGCCCCGGTCAATTTTGCGCCGGTAAAGTCGGCCCCCAGCCCCTGCACCAGGGTAAGGTTGGCCTCGCTCAGGTCACTACCCCGCAAATTTGTCCGTAGCAGGCTGGCCCCTCGGAGATTGGCCCGCCGCAAATCCAGGTCAGACAAATCGGCTCCGGTTAAATTGACTCCTGCCAGATCGCGAGTTCCTCTGAGACGACGCCACACCAGTAGCTGTCGCACCGCCGGATGACTCAACGGCTGGCTACCCCAGTGGGCCAGAGCGAGGCCTTGAGCTCCATCCCACCGGGTGTAGTCGAGACAGGCGGCGCGCAAATCGGAGTGGGACAGATGGGCTTCGGTCATATCGCTGCGAGTGAGATTAGCTCGGTAAAAGCGAGTCCCGAAAACGGAGGTCACCGCCACCACAAAGGCAAGCGACAGCCTGTAGCGGGGATCATGCGCCAGCACTCGCTGGGCTAAATTCAGGCAAAAATGGACGATTACCAGGGCGATCGTCACAGCTAAAACCACACCTTTGGCATCCAGGCTGTCGGCGATCGGCCCGGAGGTCAGCAGCGGAATACTGATTACCCCCACCACTGCTCCGCCATACCCCAACAGGCCACTGCCCTTGATCAGGGCTTGGGTGACCGATAGCAGTAGACAGGTCGCAGCGACTACACCAATAATCAAAACTACCGCCTGGGAGGCAAACAGAGTTGCAAACCCCAGCTCAACCTGGTCAAACCCGACTGACCAGATCCCTGTCAAGATGCCAATAAGGGCGGCAACTATCAGCGTGGTTGTCGCACCTCTGAGCAGGCCAAAGCGCTTAATCATTGCACACAGCAGCCCTAGCATGACCACACTAATTGCCCCAGACATTTGCTCGGCGAATTTTGGACTGAGCAGATCAACCGCTATTCGAGCGCTCAAAAACCCGGCCATCAAACCCATAGTGACTGCTAGCAGCCCAGCCACCCACTGCCAGAGTGGCCCTACTCCAGCCCAAGTCTGCTTGAATCGAGCCTGGCTCAAATCGGCTCCCGTGAAGTCGACCCCCCGAATATCAGACAGGCTAAAGTCAGCATCTCGCAGACAGCAGCCGCTTAGATTAATTCCTTTGAGATCTTGATTTTGAAAGTTGCGCTCCCCAGCTCGATAGCGGTCTAGAATCTGCTGAGCAACCGTCCGACGGGCGAATAGCTGATGAAATAAATGCACTGTCCGTCCACCTATAGCAATCCTATTTGATTCATGAAAAGGATCCATATCGATGCATTTTGGGGA
>CAYUBC010000041.1:0-13542 GCA_964442885.1 uncultured bacterium
TCGCTAGCTGAAACCATCTAAACTCATTGCCCAAATCTAGAATGAAACAGCCCTGTCTGCACTCATGGCTGCATAAGCCTGAGCTGTTTCTGCATCAACAGAAAGGGTTAAGGTGGCGTCGGTCATCTTAAATAAACTAGGGCATACAGCCATCTACTTTCATCATAATCTCCAGCTCAGCCCCTCGCACCTGGCCCAATAGCCCCCGCCAGTCCTACACCCTGGCTACAGAAAGGCAAGAAAATCAGACCAGTGCGGATACAACAGGGCTAACTCAAGCTTCTCACTACTATTCCAACATTGGGCAATAGTTTGTTCTCACCGGATATTTGTTGTGAAAGCCACTGAAGCCCTGGCCCTAGAAGCCTGCCTGATTGCCCTAACCAAGCTTGAAACCGAACTGCCCCCAGAGCTACATCAGCAGGTGCAGCAGTTGGGTCAGGCTATAGACGCTAAGGATTCCCAGGCCATTGCTCAGCTCCAGGCGCTAGTTACCAGCCATGACGATTTGCGGCAGCACTACGACATCGCCCGCCTGAGCTTGCAAGAACAGTACCGCTCCCAGGAGCGAACTAAGGACTGGCAGTCTGGTACTAATGGCACGGTTGCCCTAGAACAAGTAGCCATCCCCATTCTTAGCGCGGATAGCTTTCGCGATGCGGCGCAGCGAATTCTCAAGGTCAACCTTGGCTCAACGACTCAGGCTGAGCTATAGCCACTCTTACGAGCCCTGGAAGGCACCGTGGCTACCCTCTCGGGACGAACGATGGTTATATCAGCTCTCTCAGCGGCAACTTTCTTCATGTGGTAGTGCTCAACAGCCGTACCGACATTTCAGCCCTGCCTACTATCGACGTTAAGCAGTTGTATGACTGGCTGATAAAGTATGCCCGTGGGCAAATTGCAGCCCATCAAACCGGACAAACGGCCAAATTTTGGGCAGACGTTGAGCACGATTTAGGACAGAGTAGTTCAGACTTTAGGGCAGGCTTCCAATATCTGGCCCACTATTTTGAACAAGATGTCTCTCTCTCCAATGAAGAAAAGCAGCGCTATCAGGATCGGCTCAAGAGCACTCAAGCTGAAGCCAATCGAGAGGAGCAGGTAAAAGCGGTTAGTAAACTGCTTGAGGTGCGCCGCTCCGATTTGCCAGATGCCTTACAGCGGTTTGGGGCGTCCACAGCCCTAATCCAACAGTACTTTCCAAAAAGGGTGCAATCCCTACCGGCAGCTCCTTCAAGGTCTTAAAACCAGCGTTAACAGCACAGATAATGCATCAAATCAGCCATGATTTCTGAGGAGATGCCCAGTCGCCGCTGGAAGTCGGCCATATCCCGAAACCGACCCCGGCAGTGGCGCTCGGTGACAATGGCCTGGGCCTGGGCCGGGGTTACTCCTGGTACCTGGCAGAGTTGCGCTGCCGTGCCCTGATTCAGACTAACTCGGCAGGGCTGGAGGGGGCTGTGGTCATCGTAGTAGCGGAATGAGAGCACCCTGGCCAGGGGTTGAAGCTGGCTGGGGGAAACGCCTAGGGCAGCGGCGATATCCTCCAGGGCGTGGAACTGTACACCGCTCTGGCGCAGTTGAGTTAGCACCTGGGCCTGACGGATGGAGATACCTGGCAGACGTAGCCAATCATCCACGGCGGCCTGGTTGACATCGAGGGTGAAGCCCAAATCAGCCGCGAGCTGGACATCCTGGGGGGATTGCAGCCGGTAGCCAGGGTCGTTGAGCAACCGCTCGGCCAGGGGATGAAGCTGGGCTTTGAGGCTATGCCAGCGTTTAAGTACCACAGAAATTTTGGCCATCACCCCACCTGATCGAGCAATTGGCGGCGTTTTTGCTCAAACTCTAGCTCCGAAATTAAGCCATCTTGCCGGAGGGCATCGAGTTCGCGCAGGGCCATCCCCAGAGCGTTGACCTGGGCCACATCAATGGTGGGAACCTGGTCAGCAGGGCGCTCGGCTTCTTCAAGGGCAAAGGTCTCTAGGGGACGAGTCATCAGCCAGACCCCCTCGATGGCGCAGGCAATGCGGGGAATTTGAGTCCAACCCAGCAGCAGGTAAACGGCCCCCCAGACGGGTTGCTTGAGATAAAACTTATGCAGTCCAGATAGTGGCACTGGCCCTGGAGTTAAGGCTCCCACCCAGGCCAGGGCAACAGCCATACGGCGACGGTGCAATTCTGTGGACATCGCAACCTGGATATGAACGCGGCATTAACTCTCTGTGCCTAGTATAAGCCGACCGTAAAGAATCGACCGGCCTCCCTCCCGGTAATCGATGTTGTCGGTGGAAATACGCAACAATGAATATGAGTTATTCTCTAATTTAGCTCGTTGCCTCTGGCTAGCAGCATTACTCGTGAGGATCCTGGGTATTTATTCGGATCCTAATCAATTGATTTTCCATGAGTAATAGCGAGATAGTATTGGCGGCCCTCAATCTGACAATCCCTTCGTTGCCTATTGCCTCTCTGGATGTCTTACGCCCCTCTCACGTCTGACTGGCTCCACCAATTTACTGATCCCTATGCCGTTTTAGGGGTGTCAGTTGCGGCGGATGAGCGTCGTATTCTCAAGCGCTACCATGCTATAGCCAAGCAGCTCCATCCTGATGCGCAGGCCACCCAGGCCTCAAAGCACGCAACATTTGTTAACCAAATTTTGCCTAAGTTGGTGAACCCCGCTTACCAACGCCTCAAGCAAGACAAGACCCGTAACGAAACCCTGGCTACCTTGCGCTTCAAGGTGCGACGGCTAACCCGGGATGAGCAGCTTAAACCCCAGGGCCCTCAGAGCCGCCAATTGTTGGGGGTACCGGAGGCTGATGTTGACATCATGTATGAGCATGCCCTGGACCAGTTAAGCGCCCAACAGTACACCTCGGCTAAGGACTTTGAAACCTCAACCCAGTTAATCAGCGAACTCAACCTGGTCTACCTGCGCCGCAAGATGGGCAACCCCATTATTCGAGAAAAGCGCACCGGGTTGATGAGCGCTCCGCCCCCAACCCGCCCATCAACTGCTACGGCCACGGTTACCCCCCCTACGGCAGAAGCACAGCCCTCTACCCTGCTCTACGCCGAGCGGCACTTTCAGCGGGCCCACGAGTACCTGAAGGCCAATAACGTCTCGACGGCAATTCAGGAGCTGAAGGATGCCCTCAAGCTTGATCCTCAAAACAGTAACTACCACTGTTTAATGGGGCAAGCCTACCTGTTGAATCGTCTGACTGGCATGGCCAAGGTGCATTTTAAGCAATCCTTGAAGTTTAACCCTAAAAACGAGGTGGCCCTTAAATATGCTCGCCAGCTCAAAATAGACCTGGCTGCTAGCAATGGCCATGCTACCGGTAAGAACGGGACGTCAACCGCGAGCCAGCCTTCTAAACCGGCTAACCAGGGTAGCTTGTTTGGTCGTTTGTTTTCTAATCGCTAAAACTCAGCTTTGGTTTGGTTAAGTAGGGTTATCTCGCCTTGGCCCTGGGTCAGTCTAGCCTTTACTCTCATAGCTATGGGCCTATTCGTTAATGTAAGTTCCGAGCCATGGGATTTTTTGATTCTGAACTGATTCAGCAAGAAGCCATGCAACTGTTTCAGGATTACCAATCGCTGATGCAGTTGGGCAGTAACTATGGCAAGTTTGACCGAGAGGGTAAAAAGATGTTCATCGGCCAGATGGAGTCGATGATGGAGCGCTACCACATTTTTATGAAGCGCTTTGAATTGTCAGAAGACTTTATGGCCAAGATGACCGTTGAGCAACTTAAAACTCAGCTGGGTCAGTTTGGCATGACCCCCGACCTGATGTTTCAGCAAATGCACCAAACCCTGGAGCGGATGAAGGCTGAAATTGAAGCTTGATGGCTCGGTTACTCCAAGTTGCTAGCCTGCCGACCCTGTCCAGGGCACAGAGGTCGGTTTTTAGGTTGCCGAGATAGTTCTCCAATGGGCGCCAGCCTACACCAGCAAGATCAACCATCTGTTAAGCAGGTAGGCTGGATTAAACTTAGGGGCGTGCGCTGAAATAAAGTACCAAATATGTTGGTTAGCGTAGAGTGCATAACGCTGGGGCGAGGCTACGCCAACGCAAAGCAATACACCAATAGGTAAGATGGCAGTCGGTACCTTATTTTCTTGCGAGACCCTTAGGATCGCTCAGCACAGCGTAACCCGTTCTGGACAAAGGTGTAGCATTTTGTGGTTTTGCGCTTTTAGAAGAGCCTGCGATGCTTTACAAATAGCTGAGTCCTGCTACTTACAGAAGAAGGCTACAACAGAAACGTTTTCAGGCAATCCACGCCGCCGTCTGGGAGGTTAACTATCAGGTTTCTGAGGTCGAAGAAGGACTGTTGAAGGCGGGCGTTAGATAGGCCACCAGGGCACCAATGAAAAAGCCAGCTACGTTGCGGATTAGCGGTAACCAATCACTAGTGCGGGTAACTACGGGGCCAATGCCGAAGGCGAAGAACAAAATTCCCCACAGAGGTGAGAAAATCAGCACCCATTGCCAGGCCAAAATCTGCCCTGGTTTGCGAGGATGGGCGGCAAACCCGCAGATTACGCCTCCCACGATGGAGGTAATCAAGGTGAGAATCCACTGCTCTTGCGGCAGACCGGGAACCACGCTGCAACCGCCCCGGCGTAGACAGGCTTCAATGGACTGCAACGCACTGAGAATAGAGTTATCTTCGCCATTCTCACGAACAAAAAACTGGTTGCCGTAGCGGGTTTGCAGCTCAATCCAAAAGGTGCGAGGCAACAGGTCGTAAACGGCGTCGCCCACGCTAAAGTTGAGCAGATTGCCGCCACGGGGGTCGGCGACAAGCATAACGCTGCGGTCATCCAGACCCCAAAAGTCTTTAACCGCCCGGCCCGGGGTGCGATCATACTGGGTTAACACGCGCAGCTTCCAGCCCGTTTCAGTTTCAAACTGGGTGAGCTCGGAGTTGAGGTCTTCTTCTTGGCGAGGGGTGAGCGACTTAGCTAAATCGATAATGGCTGTCTGTTCCTCAGGAAGCAACTCTGGGTTGTCGTAGGCTTGGGCAGGCGCAGTAGGCCCCCAAACACAGAGGCTAACCATACAAACCAAAAGAACATTTAGAACGTGTCTCATACCTGCTGGCCGTGAAGAAATGATAGTGCTGTCAAAGGGAATACCGGATACCCACCTGTCCCGTTGCATCTGCAATGGGTAGATAGATCTTAATTTAGACTATAACTTTGTTTACAGTTATTTACATATTTCTAAGTATTTCTCAACTGAAGGTCAGGCTGTCCTCACGGTGAGCAGTGAGCTAAACCCAGGGATCGGGGATTCCTGGCACGGGGTGGCTTTGCTCCAGGTCGGCAGGCTCCAGGTCGGCAGGTAATGGGGGTTGCTCTACGGTCAGGGCCGGGCTGGCCACAATTTGCCGTGGCTCTGGCAAGGTCGAGCGTTGATGCCCCAGTCGCTTTTTTCTGCGGGGAGGGCGCTGGCCAGTGCGGTGCCAGGTTTGCCAGGCGGCTTGCACCCCGGCCAGTAAGCTACGAGAGCCGGTATTGAACAGTTGGGCCTGCTGCCGCGCCGTCACCAGGCTTTGATCGACCTGTTGCACCACTCGTCCAGCCGCCTGCACCCCAGGGCTAATGTCGTCGGTCAGGCCAGTAATCTCCTGGCCGGTGCGGCGCAGGGCCTCCAGGGTGGGGGGGAGTTCACGATCCAGGGTATCAAACAGTTTTTCGGCACTGCGGGCGGCCCGGCTCAGCTCTCGCAGGGTGGGGATAGCCGCTAACAACACCGCTGCCAGACTAAGGGCTAGCAGCAACAGCGATAGCGCCAACCAGACCAGCGGATTAGCCAAAATAGCCTCTTCTGGAATGGTGTCTGGTGGTTGCAGGGTGGAATTTAGTCCTGGTCTGGGCCATTCGTTGAGAGGGACGCAGAGGTCTGGCTGAGGTGCTCAAATTCTTGACGGCTAGCCGCCTGGCCAGCGGCAATCGCAGCCCGCAGGCGGGTTAGGGTATGCTCCCAGTTCGCCAGGGCTGTTTCTGAGAGGCGGTCGGCCTGGAGGTAGACCGAGGCCGAAAGATCTTCTACCAACTCTGGCAGGGCGTCTGCCGACTTTTTCAAAATTTGCCGCGTTTCGCGACCTGGGCGTGGTGCCATCAGCAGCCCTGCCACCGCTCCCATCGCTGCTCCCACGATCAGGCCACCCCAAAATCCGCCCGACGACCTTTCGTCCATTAATGTTCTCCCAACAACAGCCTTGCTGCCCATCCATCGGGTCTGACTATGGCCATCCTACCGCCTTTCTCGGCTGGCTCGCTGCTTAACGGCCTGGGTTTGCCGTTTTTGGAAAGTATGGGTTCGCCGCTGACCTGTGAGCCCCAACCACCGACTCAGAGAAAGCACCATGCCCAGCACCGCCAGACTGCGCTGCCCTTGCCTCAACAACCCTTGCAAATAGGCATACTGCTGACGCCGTTGAGCAACCTGCTGTTGCCCCTGACGCAGCAGCGCTGGACTGCAATCTGGGTTAAGGGCCGTGTGAGCACTTTCCTCCCAGGTGGTCAGGGCATCGGCTAGGGTAGCCAGCGCCTTGCCCCAGTGCCAGAGCCGCCAGGCCAGATAAAAACTCAGCAGTGCAACCGTACAGTTAATCCCAATCACAAGAGCAATCACAGGGAGCAGTCCCCACTGAACTACGTTCCAAGCCTGGCCTCTACACCATAATATGGGTTGGCAATAGGGATTAGCCCAGGCCTCTGGCCGTAGCCAGGCTCAGGGTGGTTAATCCAATACAGGCAGTGAGGTCAGGGCATGGTGCAAGCAGTGGCAAAAACTCTGGAGGTTGACCCCAGGCGCGGCGTCGATGAACCCTCTGGCCGTCCTAATTTGCCCTACAAAACCCTGACAGCGGCCCTGGTAGCTGCCCAGGGCAGTGCGTTGATCCGCCTGGCTATCGGTACCTACAGCGCTGCCAGCGGCGAACGCTTCCCGCTGATGGTAGCAGAGCAGGTAATTGTGATTGGCCAAGAAGCCACCCAGGGTGAGGGGGTTATTATTACTGGCGGCGGGGCCGTACCCGGCGATGGGGCCATGGCCGCAGCGGTGATTATGGAAGGGCAGGGACAACTGCGCGGCATTACGGTGCAAAATCCCCAGGGGGTAGGCATTTTGGTACGCGGTGGCACACCGTTGGTACGGGCCTGCCGGGTGATGCAGGGCAGCCAGGCGGGGCTGCACATTGGGGGCACCGCTCGTCCTCTGGTAATTTCCACCCGGGTAGAGGCTATTGCCGGGGCGGGGCTACGGTTAACGGCTCAGGCCAAAGGCGAAATTAGAACCTGCACCCTCCAGCGCTGCCAGGTGGGAATTCAGCTCAGCGACGCAGCCGCTCCGCTGCTGGTGGATAATCAATGCTCTACGAACCAAACCGGGATGCAGATTTCTGGCACCGCTAGCCCCGTGCTGCGCCGCAATCGCCTGGTGCAAAATCAGCAGTGGGGGCTACTGGTGGTGGAGCGCGCCCGCCCTGACCTGGGCCAACCCACAGATGAGGGGGGCAACATCCTGCGCTATAACGGTCAGGCCGATCTGCGTAACGACACCGGCCAGACCTTAACTACCGTCGGCAACGACCTGCTGCCCCAGCGTCTGGTTGGGGCGGTGAACCTGGCTCCCAGTCAGCAGCCCGATCCGGCTGCTGTCCCTACTCTGCTATTGAATCAACCGATCCAGGCCTCCCCGACTCCCGTACCTCCGACTCCTGCACCTCCCACGGCCCCTGGCCCGGCACCGCTGCCCCCCAGCCGCTTTGTCGATCTACAGGGCCATTGGGCCACGCCGTATATCGAAGCTCTGGCCGATCGCAATCTGATCAAAGGCTTTGAAGACGGCACCTATCGCCCTGACGACACCATTAACCGAGCCCAGTTTGCCGCTCTAGTCGCCGCCAGCTATGGGGCGATTTCGATGATTCGGCCAGCGCTGTCCTTTGTGGATGTGCCCCCTACCTTTTGGGCCTATGGTGCCATTGACCTGGCCCAGCGGCGGGGCTTTGTCGGCGGCTACCCTGACCAAACCTACCGGCCTAACCAGCCCATGACCCGGGTACAGGCGATGGTGGCGGTGGCTAATGGGTTGGCGCTACCGGCGGCTCCGGCCAGCGGGTTGGGGGTGTATGACGATCGGGCTCAAATTCCCAGCTACGCTATCAACGCCCTGGCCGCGGCTACCCAGGCGGGGCTGATCATCAACCATCCCGACCCCAGCCAACTGCGCCCCCAGGAACCCATGACCCGCGCCGAGGTAGCCGCTTTGATTTACCAGGGTTTAGTAACGCTGGGTCAGGCTCCTTCCCTGGCCTTGGCTGCTGATGTTGTTCAGCCTCAAATGGTGCAGGGATCCTTCCCCGATATCCAAACTCACTGGGCCAGGGACTTTATCCAGGGGCTACTCAATGCCAACCTGCTGCGCGGCCAAGATGATGGCCGCTTTTACCCCGACCAACCTATGCCTCGCGCTCAGTTTGCCGCCCTAATCAGCAGCGCCTTTAATCCCTCGCCTCGCCGCTCTGCCGTTCAGTTTTGGGATGTGCCTGCCCAATACTGGGCCGCAGGAGCTATTCAAACTGCTCACCGGGCCGGGTTTTTGTCGGGTTTTCCAGATGGGTCTTTTGCGCCCGATAACGCAATTTTGCGCGTGCAGGTTTGGGTTGCCCTAGTCAATGGGTTAGGGCTATTGGCCAACCAAACGGTTGATGCTAAAGGACTGAGTCGGTTTCGTGATCGGGCCACCCTGCCCAGCTACGCTCTGGATGCTGTCGCCAAGGCGGCCCGGCTGGGGCTGATTATCAACCTGCCTGACGCGGGCTTGCTGCACCCCAATCGAGTAGCTAGCCGCGCTGATGTTGTCGCCGCCGTCTATCAAACCCTGGCCCTGCAAAACCGGGTGCCAGCCCTCAATAACCCATACATCGTTCGGCCCTAGGAGGCGGTAACGTGCGATGATAGAGGTTTACGATTTGTGTAGTTAATTAAGGAACTCAGGCATGGCCGAAATTCAATTTGCTCGTGGCGTTGCAGAACCAGTAGTTCCCGATGTCAGGCTGACTCGCTCCAAGGACGGGTCTGATGGCACGGCCACCTTCTATTTTGACTATCCCCAGGCGCTCTCTGAAGATGGCGTCGAGGTGACCGGCATGTACCTGGTGGACGAAGAAGGTGAACTGGTCACCCGCGAAGTTAAGGGTAAGTTCATCAACGGTGAACCTGCCGGTATTGAAGCTATCTACGTGATGAAGAGTGAGGCTGATTGGGATCGCTTCATGCGTTTTATGAATCGCTATGCCGAGCAAAATGGCCTGGGTTTTACCAAAAGTTAACGTGTCAGGGGCTAGAAGCCAGGTGTCAGGTTTTGGGCTAACGACTATCCTAAACCTGATGCCAAGACCCACGCCTTAAGGCACCACGCTTCTCCTGCTGCTGCTTTCTCTACCTATGGCTCATTCCACCAGTTTGGACAGGCCCATTCATTGTGCGGTGGTTACTGTTAGCGACACCCGCACCCCGGCAACCGACCAGAGTGGCCAACTCATTCAGGCTCTACTACACGATGCAGGACAGCCTGTTCTGGACTATCGCATTCTGCCCGACGACCCTCAGCAAATTCGGGCGTTGTGTCAGTCCTTTGGCGACAATCCCGATATCGATGCCGTGATTTTAACGGGCGGCACCGGCATCGCCCCCAGGGATACCACCTATGACGCCGTGGAGACCCTGCTAGAGAAAACCCTGCCAGGGTTTGGGGAAATCTTTCGACAGCTTAGCTTTCAGGAGATTGGTTCGCGGGCGATCGCCTCCCGCGCCGTTGCAGGGGTATACCAGTCAACGCTGTTCTTTTCTTTGCCGGGTTCTAGCAAAGCCGTCAAGCTGGCTATGGAAGCCTTAATTTTGCCTGAGTTGCCCCACCTGGTGGGCTTGTTAAGGGTCTGAATTTTGCATTTTGAACTCCGCGTAGCGGTACTAGCTCCAAAATTCGTCCAGATTAACCTTGGCAATCTCCTGTTGCACCTCCTGGAAATAGGTACTCTGGGTCAGCTGAGCCACTTCCTCTGCGCGTTTTTTGTGGTCAATTTCAATTTTGAGTTCGGCCAGTTGTCGTCTTAGCTCTGTCTCCTGGCGTTTGCGCTCGGTTATGTCCTGCACAATCCCCTCGTAGTAGAGCACTTGGCCCTGGCTGTCGCGCACTTCTCGGACATCGAGCTGTAGCCAGATAATCTGGCCATCTTGACGGTAGCCCCGATGTTCAAACCCCTTAATGCCCTTTTGGTTGGCCAGGAGTGCCTGCAGTTCAGTGCGTTGTTCAGGATCGACAAAGATCTGCTCACCAATGTCGGTAACTCCGGCTATCAACTCTTCTGGAGAGTCGTAGCCGTAGATTTTGGCCAGAGCTGGGTTGGCATTGATAAAACGGCCTTCTGGGGATGCCTGAAAGAGTCCTTCCAGGGCATTTTCAAAAATGCTGCGATAATTCTCTTCGGCAATGCGGAGGGCTTCTTTAGCCATTTCCTGCTCGGTTACATCAATACCTACCGAAACAGCTGCCTGCCCCTGCTGATATTTCTGAGCCGCAATCAGGTAGTAGCGCCGTTGATCGCTCAGGTGAAGGGCAATAACCTGGCTTGCTGACTGGGCCGGGCTGGTGAGGAACTCATGGGTAAAGTTAGCCAGTTCTCGGCTGCCCTGCAAAAAACCCACCTCACGGCCCACAAAGGCTTCTTGGGACAGTTGCCAGCTTTCAGCAAAGTGACGATTGACGCCAATGTAAACCCCTCCAGCATCGATCCAGGAAATCGGGCCAGGCACCGCATTCAGGACGGCTTCTAGCTGTTCCTTAGCGGTGGCCAAGGCTAGCTGGGTATGCTGCAGATGGCTATTTTGGGTAGCCAACTCGGTAAAGGATTGCTGTAGTTGAGCGGCCATACTATTGAAGGCATCCACTAAACTATCCAGTTCCTGCACTGGCTGGGTGCTGAGGGTCGGCGGCGAATCCAGGTTAACGAAATGGGTCTGAGCCGCCCGGGCCAACTTCTGGCTAGCGCGACTGAGCTGAATTAGCGGACGGCTGAGCCAGCGAGCAGCCCCTAGGCCCAGACCCACCGCCACCGCCAGCGTGGTCAAGCAGAGCAGCAGGGTATGGCGAGTGTTCGCGTTAATTTGGCCCATGAATGAGGATTCGGGCAGAGTCACCAGCAGCAGTAGATCCAGCCCCCAGGGGTCTTGCCAGGGGGTAATTTGCACAAACTGCTGTTGCCCTCTGTGGCGGAATGCGAAGCGCTGCTCCTGTCCAACAGCCTCAAAGCCGCCCAGCCGGTTAAGGATCTCCTGGGCCACCGCCTGGCTGAGGGGGTCGAGGCTATCCACTAGGTTAAGGGGCTGGGCTGAGGCGGTGAGGGGTAACTCGTCGCTGGAACTGGCTACAATGCGGCCATCTCGCTGGATGACAATGACTCGACCGCTAGCCTCAGTGACCTCGGTTGAGGTCTGGGTAAAGGCTAATCCCCGCAAAAATTGGCTCACCTGGGGAAGGAATAAATCAACCCCGGCTACCCCGGCTAGGGTATTGTCGGCAGCGTAAATAGGAACGCCGCAAGAGATGGAAAAATCTCCTGGGGCAGACCCGTCTGAGGCATACAGCCCCGTCCAGGTAGGCTGCTTGGCGGCGGTAGTCTGGATAAAGCTAGGAGCCTCCAGGCTGAAGGCTGGCCCTTGACGCAGCGGTTCCTGGATGACACCGTTTTGATCCAGGCGGTAGGCAACAGCTTGATCGGGACGGTCTGGCTGAGTCATTTCCAGATAAAGCTCACCGTTGGCTTCACGCCCAATGCCAACGAACTGCCCGGCGGTGTCCCTGTAATTAATGGCGCTAATCTGGGGAAACACCTGCATTTGCTGCCAGAAGTAGCGCCCCATCAAGGCTGGTTGGTCAGGTCTGAGCAGCCCATTTTGGAAAGCGCTCTGATTCAGGCGGTTAATCTGACGTGGGGCAGTGAAGTAAGCATCGAGGTGTTGCTCAACCCGGTCGCTGATCTCCGCCTGAAGCTGAGTCGCCAGATCGTTAACGGCGCGCTGCCCGTTACGAAACGACAGATAGCCCACTAACCCCACCGGCAGAATGGTCAGCAGCAGCAACGGCACCGTCATCCAGGTTCCTAGTGAAACCTGGCGATGAGGTCGTAGCCGCTCTTCAGCGGCAGACGGCTCAGCAACGGTCAGCAACGGTCCAACCATCGGCACAACCCACGGCTAGAACTAAGGAGATTTTTGATCGATCGGCCATGCCAGCAGCCAGTTCGGGGCTAAAGGTGCTTTGTACTCTATCACAGCCCTGAGGCCTGGTCTGGCCCTGCTGCGGCAGAACCAGAGCGGGACTCATCACTAGCCTGGTGGGACAACCCCAGAGGAGTTCTCTCCCAGGTGCTTAGCCCTTGGCTGGTCAGGGTTTTGAGCGAGAGAGGTCAGGCCCGCCTTTCTTTACAACGCTTAATATTACGGATGATTGATAGATTTCAATGTGAGTACTCACATTTATTAAATTAATGCCGAAAAATCTCCAAAACCCTTGTAATACCTTTATGAGGGGGCTTTTGAGTGTCAAGATTTGGCCTTTTGGGGCAAAATGAAGTTATCAAATGTTTATTAAGTTTCCTATACTGGTTTCAGCGCATTGATAGGTATTTCTCTCTATCGACTTTGCAGCTGGTTTGATGATTAGGTCGCCCTTTTGAAGGCAGTGACTTAAACGCTGAAGTCCTCCGACCTGATCCGCTAGGGTAGGCCGCCGCGAACAGCACAACCAGTAGGGTACGGTTCCTTGTTCGAGCCAGACGCCCAAGACCGCAATACCGAGTGCGCTGGCTGTTTTGTACAAACCTTCACGAGAATTGTCATGCTAACCGAACAATTTCCGTGGCTAACTACCCTAGTTCTGCTACCGCTCCTAGCCATTTTGCCGATTCCTTTTCTGCCTGACCGCAACGGCCAGACTATCCGCTGGTATGCCCTGGGTATTGGCTTCATCGAGTTTTCCTTAATTCTCTACACCTTTGCTAATTTCTACGACCTCAACCAGTCAGGCTTGCAACTGGTAGAACGCTACAACTGGGTTCCCCAGGTGGGCCTAACCTGGTCTCTGGGAGCTGACGGTCTGGCTATGCCCCTGGTGGTGCTAAGCGGGCTGGTCACTACCCTGGCCATTCTGGCCTCCTGGAACATCACCCGCCGTTCCCGCCTGTACTACAGCCTGCTGCTGGTGATGTATAGCGCTCAGGTTGGCGTATTCCTGGCTCAAGACTTGGTCATGTTCTTCCTGATGTGGGAACTGGAACTGGTACCGGTTTACCTGCTGATTTCGATTTGGGGTGGGCAGAAGCGCCTCTATGCTGCCACCAAGTTCATCCTTTACACGGCGATTGGCTCTATCTTCATCCTGGTTGCCGCGCTGGCCATGGCCTTCTACGGCGATACCGTCACCTTCAACCTGGCGGAGTTGGCTCA
>CAYUBC010000042.1:0-13322 GCA_964442885.1 uncultured bacterium
CAAAAATACCCAACAGCAGGCCAAACAGGTGCCCCCACCAGGCCACCATAGGCTGAGTCGGAAACACACCCCAGATGAAGTAGCTGTAGTTAATCAGCACGAAGACTGAAATCAGCAGGGGCACAAAGCGACGCTCTAGCCAGCCAATACACAGCAGGTAGCCGAAGAGAGTATACACAACACCACTCAACCCGTGGGCGCTGTTCAGACCCAACAGCCAGGTGGCCAAACCGCCCCCCAGCCAGCCAATTAGCAGGGTAATCCAATAGTCGCGGCGGCTTTTAGCCAGAATGAGCCAGCTAAAGATAGCAAATCCGATGCTGTTACCAATCAAATGGGCGAAATCGCCGTGGGAGAAGGCAGAAAGAAAAATCCCCGGTATCCCTTCCAGGCTGCGGGGATGCACTGGCAGGTTCCACTGCCCCCCAAAGAACACCTGGTCGATGATTTCCTGCGTCCAGGGAATGGCCAACAAAGCCAGCGGTAGCCAAAAGTTGGCCTTCCAGCGCTCCCAAACGCCCTTGGTGGCGTGAGTTGGGCTACTAGTTGGGCTACTAGAGCGGGTTGATCGAGATGCGGGTGGCGATGCCTCGGAAGCATTAATTTGAGCGTCTAGCCGGTTGAGCCTGGCCTGAAGCTCTGACTCATCTAAAGCCATAGGGGGGTGGGACAGAACGATTTGCTTCAGCCTAACGTTTTCACCCTACGGATGACTACTCGGCAGGTAGGAGGATCTCCCTCAACTGGAAGCAGAGGTTTCCCCTATAGCCAGTTGCAAGATAGCGACTGGAGTACTCCGTAGAGCGAACTCTCAAAATCTGCAGGGACGTAGGAGTTGGTTTAGGATAAAGCCTCAACCCGCCCTGGTCGAGCTAGCAGGCCATCGAGAGCGGCCCCCTGCATCGGGGCCGGGATAGCTAGCGGGCTAGGCACCAGCGACATCGCCAAATCAAGCTCTGAAAAAGCCAGTCGTAGACGACTTGGCTCGACCAGTACCTCCCCTTGGGTGGAACCATAACAGTAGTTGGGTACCAGATAGGTAGCGGTAAGCCGGTAGATACCCGAGGCCAGGTCAAAAAAGCAGTAGTGGCCATCGCCGCCGGTGATGGTTTGGTCAGCCCGGGAACTGGACAGCCAATGGTTGCGCTCAAAGGCATCGAGGAGAATTTGAGCGGTTTTAAGGGTGTCTGTGGTGATGGGTCGCCCCTCAAACAGATGGTTATAGTTAGCGCTGAGGTCTGGATGCTGTATCAGCTCGGTTTCTAAGGTAGCCATTAACTCGGCTACAAAGGCCAGAGGAGCCTGGGTAATCTGTACTATCACCTGGGGCATGCCCTCGCCGGTGGCGGCATTGGTAACGGTACCGGCGATCGCAACTCTCTGCCTAGCCATTGACTGTGCCATGGTGCCAAATCTCCCTCTACAAATGGATTGATACGAAATGTGTTCATGCAGGAATAGACTGTGTCGAGCAAAAATGCCGTTGCCACCCACCAGCCATAGGGGCATTTCCAGCATTAGCCTTGCGGTTTCAGAAACGCTAATACCGAACTTCTGCAGAAACCTATAGCGGCGTATTATGGTTGGTTTCTTGAAAGGAATGGATTTCTAAAATAAAGCAATCGAAGGCGCTACCTAGGGGCAGGCTAGGCTTATACTACAGCGAATTAGATAACCGTTAAAGGATCGTTAAATTAAGTTTGCAACAGCGGTTGACTTACTCTAAAGCAGAAGAGGTCGTTAGTTGCAAATGATAGCGATACAACGCTACGGGTCGATTCAACGCTTTCAAAAAGTCAGGATCCTGGGGCGACAGATAAACCGCTGTAACCTGGTCGGCGTCGATAGCTGTCTGTCGATAGGTGTAATGGGTCGTAGTCTCCACTTGGTTCAGGTAAGGAATCTTGCCGCCTCGAAAGGTTTGTTGGAATCGCTCAGCGGTGATGAACTGATCGGCTGAGGGGGATTCCGTAGCCCTGGCTGTAACCGTAGATTCAAGCTGACGCCCTTGAGCCAGTTGCGTCAGTTGTCGATTGGGGTTGTTGGGGTCTACCTTAACCGATTGAACAGCCGCCTCACCCAAATAAGCCCTGGCCAGACTCAGGCCATTAAAGGCGCGATCGGCCACAATTTTAGGGTTCAGCACCCGGGGCACCAGCCCCACTGCCCGCTGAGGCACTGGCCCAAACCGCACCGGACAGGTCACAGGCTGGTTAACCATCGCCTGGTTGCTCTCAAGGCCTGGCGTCACAATCTCAGGCGCTAGGGGAGCCACCACCTCTACCAGGGTGCTGGTTAGCATCCAGGTGCCTTGCATCCAGTCAGGGTAGAGCAAATCGCCCCTGGCATCCTGAAGCGCCAGTTTACCCGGCCACTGGGGAAAGGCCTGGAGCCGATCCGCCAGGCTGGCCGCTTGAGCCTCGCCGCTGCACAGCAGCCAGACGGTAAGCAGTAGAGCCAGCCAAACCAGGCGACGACGCAGCAGCAGCAGCAAGGCACGGGGCATGGCCATAACCGGTACTAAAATAGCCAGAACTAGAACAGATTTAGGTCAGTAACCGCTCCCCGACTGCTGGAGGATACCAGCTTGGCATACTTACCCAACACGCCTCGCTGGTAGCGGGGGGCCGGGGGTACCCAGGCGGCGCGACGATGGGCCAGTTCTTCGTCACTAATGTTGAGCTGAAGCAGGTTTTGGTCGGCATCAATGGTAATCGAGTCGCCCTCATGCACCAGGGCAATGGTGCCGCCTACAAAGGCTTCGGGGGCTACATGCCCTACCACCATACCGTAAGTGCCGCCAGAGAAGCGCCCATCAGTAATTAGCCCGACGGCATCCCCCAGGCCAGCGCCAATAATAGCCGAGGTGGGAGCCAGCATTTCCCGCATCCCAGGGCCGC
The DNA here is from genome assembly GCA_964442885.1 of uncultured bacterium. GTDB lineage: Bacteria > Cyanobacteriota > Cyanobacteriia > Phormidesmidales > Phormidesmidaceae > Nodosilinea. Next base: position 2,901 of record CAYUBC010000042.1, read on the forward strand.
CCTTAGGGCCTTCGTAGCGAATCACAATCACATCACCGGGGTTAATGGTTTTGGCCAGGATTGCCGTCAAACAGTCCTCCTCGGACTCAAACACGCGGGCTGGGCCGGTAACGTGCCGATTTTTGACCCCGGTTAGCTTGGCGACTGAGCCTTCGGTGGCCAGGTTGCCCTTCAAAATGCCCAGGTGGCCGATCGCATACATCGGGTTACTAAAGGGACGAATGACGTCTTGATCGGGGCGCGGTTCTACGGGGATATCTGCCAGCAGTTCTTCAATGGTCTGGCCGGTAATCGTCAGGGCATCGCCGTGGAGCAGCCCTTGAGCCAGCAGCATCTTCATCACCTGGGGTACGCCCCCCGCCCGGTGGAAGTCGGTCGCCACGTAGCGACCAGAGGGCTTTAGATCGCACAGCACCGGCACCCGTTGCCGGATAGTTTCAAAATCATCAATGGTTAAATCCACGCCCATGGCGTTGGCAATGGCTAGTAGGTGCAGCACCGAGTTGGTGGAGCCACCCACAGCCATAATCACCGAGATGCCGTTCTCAAAGGCCTTGCGGGTCAAAATTTGGCTGGGCAAAATTTGCTGGCGAATCGCATTTACCAGGGCATGGGCTGATTTCTCTGTGCTGTCCGCCTTTTCGGCATCCTCGGCGGCCATGGTGGAGGAATACATCAGGCTCATGCCCATGGCTTCAAAGGCGGAGGACATGGTGTTGGCCGTATACATGCCGCCGCAGGAGCCCGCTCCAGGGCAGGCGTGGCGTTCTACGGCCATTAATCGTTCGTCGCCAATTTTGCCCGCGCTATATTCGCCCACAGCCTCAAAGGCGCTGACGACGGTGAGATCTTCGCCCTCGTAATGGCCAGGTTTGATGGTGCCACCGTAGACAAAAATGGCCGGAATGTTCATGCGGGCCATGGCAATCATGGCACCGGGCATATTTTTGTCGCAGCCGCCAAGGGCCAGCACGCCATCCATGCTCTGGCCGTTGCAAACGGTTTCAATGGAGTCGGCAATCACGTCCCGCGACACCAGCGAGTACTTCATACCCTCCGTACCCATTGAAATACCATCGCTAATGGTAATCGTGCCAAACAGTTGGGGCATACCGCCAGCGGCGCGTACTACGGCCTCAGCTCGCCGGGCCAAGTCGTCTAGCCCCATGTTGCAGGGAGTAATGGTGCTAAATCCGTTGGCCACTCCCACAATGGGCTTGGTAAAGTCGTTGTCGCCAAAGCCCACAGCGCGTAGCATGGCCCGGTTAGGTGTGCGCTGTACACCCTGGGTTACTACCTGGCTTCTACGGTTTTCGGCCATGTTCTATCCTCTGGATTCAATTCGTTATAATTTCTATTCCACAGAGTTAGATTCTCCCTCAAAATTAGAGGGATGGTGAGCCCAGCGCTAGATTTATTTAGCGTCAGTTGCCCAGTCGTCATAATCGTCGCATTTGAGATCCCTCTTTGGAAAGTCCTTCCTCTGCGTTTGAGTTCCTAGACCCGCTCGGGGAAATAACGGTAGATGCCTTGCTAGAGCGTTACGCCCTGGGAGAGCGAGATTTTCGGGGTATTCAGCTGGCTGGGGCTGATTTAAGCAACCAGGATTTGAGTGGCGCAAATTTTCGCCAGGCTAATCTGCAAAACGCTAATTTTGCCGCCGCTATTCTGATTGGGGCTAACTTTCGCGAGGCCCACCTGGCCAAGGCCACTTTTCAGCGGGCTAAGCTGGGCCTAGCTAATTTCATCGGGGCCGATCTGTCTGAGGCTTGCCTCGTTGCTGCCGACTTGTCTGAGGCCGGCATGCGCAGCGTCAACCTGGTGCGTGCCAATTTAAGCCAGGCTGTTCTGCGGGAAACCAACCTGAATGAAGCCACCTTAAACCAGGCGATTTTGACCCAGGCCGAGCTCACCGAAGCCAGCTTGAGCCGGGCCAAAATGCTGGCGGTGGAGCTAAGTGAGGCCAATTTGGATGGTGCCAACCTGAGCAATGCCCTCATGAACGGCGCTCAACTGCAACGCGCTAGTCTGGTGGGAGCATTGCTCACCGGGGCTACCCTGGAAGGGGCCAACCTAGAAGCCGCAGATTTGAGCCGGGCCAAAATGACCGGAACCAATCTGGTTAACGTTAACCTGACTAAGGCTAACTTGCGCAGCACAAACCTCAGCTGGAGTGCCCTACGCGGAGCCAATTTGCGGGGAGCCACCCTTTATCGCACCAAGTTGAGCTGGTCTAACCTCAGTGGGGCCGACCTGACCGATGCCGTGATGATCAACGCTAAGCTGGACTACGCCAACCTGCGACGCACCGATGTGCAGGGCACTGTGTTGCCCGACGGGTTCACCCTGCGCGGCTAGGGCGTGGCCCGATTGCGCTGGGAACGATGGGCGTGAACCTGAATCCGAGGGGCTTGGCGCGGCCAGTACACAGCGGTGAGAGCGGGCGGGCTAGTCCGCAGGTAAGCCGCCATTTGCCGCTGCAGCACCTGCAACTGTTCCTGGATAGCCACAGCCTCCAGATGCATCAGCGACGGCCCATAGGCGAGCAAACTGGCGCGATGATAGGTTGGCTGATGGCGCAGGCGCGGCCAGCGGATCAGGCTATCGGGCAAGGTTAGGGTAAACCCCAGCGGTAAATCTGGCGTTGAGAATGCCTGCGCCGAACTGGGAGTTAGAAAACCCGCATAGGTATCGGCACTGGGGGTTTGCTGCATGATGAAGCTGAGACTGATGCCCTGCAAGAAGATGCGCAGTTGGCCGCTGGCTGCATCGGGTAGGGCGGGCATAAATGGGACGTAGCGGAGATCGGCGTTGAGATTATCTGGATCGCCAACACTGAGATGGGAAGCGCCAATGGCTGTAATCAAGTACTTAGGCCCGGCTAGCTGGGTAAAGGGCGCTAGCTGCTGCTGGGCAATGGGGGTAACGCTGTCGTGGGTGCTGGCCAGCACTACAGTAGGCACGGTCACCTGGCTCAGACCCGCCTCCCCAAATAATTGTCCGGTGAGCGGGTTGGTGACAATCAATTGCGTAATGCGGTTGTCCTTTAGGTTGGCATACTTGACCGGTAAATCCAGCGCAGCGCACTGCAACCAGTCAGAGGGGGAAAGCTGAACCGGCTTAAGTTGCTGACAGGCCTGATCCAAATGTCGCAGATCCAGGGGTGCCCCAGCCAGCGCTAGGCCCGTGTAGCCGCCCAGGGAGTGGCCTATTAGGGTCACCTGCTCCGTATTTAGCCGATTGCGCAAGCTGTAGGAGTAAACATTCAGCTTCTCCATTCGATCCAGCACATAGCTAATATCGCGGGGGCGATCCAGAAATTCTGTGGCGGGTAAAATGCGGATGCCATTGGCTTCTACCTCCTCAGAATCCTCCGGTAGCGACACCAGGGACGAAACATTGCTGCCGGGGTGCTCAACAGACACCACCGTGAGACCGTGGGAGGCCAGGTGCTGAGCCAGGTAAGCAAAAAACCGACGATCTGCCCCAAAGCCGTGGGAAATCAGCACTAGTGGGCCACGGGTTTGCTCACTCCAGTAGATATCGACCGGGATGTTGCGCTCACGAGAGCGATCGCGCAGCACCAGTTCCCAGCGCTCCACCGGAAATGGCCCTGTGGAGAATGGATTTACAGCGCCAGTCGGCACGACCTGATGGGTCGGTGTCTGGGCTAGCTCCTTGCGTAGCACGCGGCTCAGAGCGGCATTCTCCAGTTGTGCCAGCTTGGCTTGCGAGGTCAGAGCCAAGAGGGCTCCCAGGTCAATCTCCAGGGTTTCCTGGGGTAACTGATGCAGCAGGCTGATTAGCGTTAGGGGCTGCCGTGCCTCAGCCACGCGCTCAAGGGCTAACCGCACATCAATAATGTCCAGGTTAGGAACCAGGGCTTGCAAGGTATCGAGCAGTTGTGTCCCGCCCGGAGTAGCCAACATTTCGTCTAAAATGACTAACCCAACTGCGGGATCCAGGGTAATCTCACTCTGTAAACTGGCTTGCAGGTTAGGCGTCAAAAGTGGACGATAGACGCGCAGGGAGGACGACAGTTTACCTGTTTGCGCAAACTGCTCTAGCTCGTTCAGGTGAACGGTCTGCGAAAGCTTGCCCCAGCGCACAGTTAGACTCTCTGCCGCCAGGGCACGAGAGCCTATGTCCCCTGCTAACACCATCAAACTACTAATCAGCGATGTACCAATCGCTGACCAGAGTAAACGAGAGGGATGAGAAATACGTTGAAGAACGGTCACAGCAAGGAGCGATAACGGACGGCATCAGAGGCTGGTTTACAGTGCCCAATTTTCTCTGTTAATTAGCTTAATCTAAACGACAGAACGACCTATTGGCAGGAGGGAAACGTCAAGTTTTCTTGCAAATCTAAGCAGAGGTTAGCGGCTATGGTGAAGTTCATCGTCGGTGTTATGGGGCCTGGCGAACAGGCTAGCCAGGCCCAACAGGCCATTGCTTATACCCTGGGACAGGCCATTGCTGAGGCAGGGTGGGTGCTGCTGACCGGCGGTCGTAATGTTGGGGTTATGGAGGCAGCCAGTCAGGGAGCCAAAGCGAGGGAAGGCCTAACGATTGGCATTTTGCCAGGTCGCGATCAGGCCGGTATGTCATCGGCTGTGGACATCCCCATCAGTACGGGTTTGGGTGACGCCCGCAACGTCATTAACGTCCTATCCAGCCAGGTGGTAGTGGCCCTGGGTCTCGGATCCGGCACCGCTTCAGAAATTGCCCTGGCACTCAAAGCCCAAAGGCCACTGATTTTACTTCAGCCCGACCGCCAAACCCTGGCCTTCTGGCAAAGTCTAAGCACCGCGCCGCTGACTACCGCTGACACAGTAGCCGAAGTTATAACTACCATCACCACATGGCAAAGGGCAGGAATTTGCGGTGACGCTGACGATCGCTAGAAGGGAACTGGAAATGACGCCAGTTCAACCAAGTTTGGCAAGTTACACCTACCCTGCGCCAACCTTCCCAAACTTGTCTATGCTGAATGAGGAACGCTTCAATCTATCCCCTCCACCCCCATGACTGAACAGAAACCGCCCCAAAAGGAAGATTTCCTGTTTCCTCGCAGTAAATATTGGGGAGATTTTTCGCCTCAACGACTGGCCTTTAACGCTAACCTGCAGGAGTTTGCCCAGCGCGTTTCCTTGGTCTGCAACTTAGAAACAGGGGGCAAAATCGGGCCCATGGAAGCTTACGAAGAAATCAAACGCCTCTGGAAGGATCTCAAGCGGTCTAAAGCTAACCTGCTGGATGCCAACGAAGACCCCCCCAATTCCCCAGAAGACGAGGTCTGATCAAGATCTGATCAAGAACAACCTGCGTTCCCTAATGTTGCCTAAACAAGGTTGCCAGCGGTAGAGCCATAACCTTATCCCCCCTAGACGGGGATGTCTATAGGCTCTAGCCAACCCGCGCTGAGGACAACCGTCAGCCCCATAAAGAGCACCGTCAGCGTCCAGGTGACTCGATTTAGAGTGGTTTCAGCGCTCTTGGTACTGGTAAAGAGCTGAGCTTGGCCACCTAGCCCGCCTAACCCATCCCCCTTAGGGCTATGCAGCAGCACCAGGGCAGTTAGACCCACTGCAGAAATTAGCCAAAGGACTTGAACAATCGTTTTAACTATCATGTCGATCTCAAACGTTTGGAAAAACTAAGCACTCAACTAACGTTCCAGTTGCTAAGCGAACGGCTTAACCCTGTGGCGGCTCAGTTCATTCTATCTTAACCCGCTGCCGCTCCCCTGGTTTCCCTACACTGCCTGGTCTACCTCGGTTTGATCCATCTACTCCCCTCAGATGGGTCAGGTTAATTGGGATTCTCTAGCAAGGGTGGCGGTTAGGGAAAAGCCCAGAAGGGTGCACCAGCACGCAGGCACCCTTTTCACCCCAGTTACCCAGTCCTCACAGGGAGCCGGTTAACCAGGGTAGCCTCCTGAGGGCCAGACCAAGGCGCTAAATTGAGAGCCGCACCGGAGTGCGGTTGCTGCGGACATCGATATCGGCGGGGAGGAACATGGATCGCCCGGTCATTTCCTGGGGTTGGGGCAGACCCAGAATTTGCAGAATGGTGGGGGCAATGTCCGACAGCCGACCATCCTCCCGCAGTTTGACATCGCCACCGTAGGCCGGTATTTTCAGGCGCTCTCCCTCAACCAGGATGAAGGGCACTGGGTTAGTGGTGTGGGCTGTCCAGGGCTTACCGTTTTCGTCCACCATCTGCTCGGCGTTGCCGTGATCCGCAATGATGATCGCGGTGCCACCGGCTTTGCCAATGGCCTCAATCAGTTGGCCCAGTGTGCTGTCTACCGCTTCAATAGCCGTTACCGCCGCTTCCATTTTGCCAGTGTGGCCGACCATGTCGGGGTTGGCGTAGTTAATCACAATCAGGGAGTAAGTTCCCTTCTCAACCGCCGCGATCGCGGTACTGGTCACCGCTTTAGCGGACATTTCTGGAGCCTTGTCGTAGGTGGCCACCATGGGACTAGGCACCAGTTCCCGATCCTCCCCGGCAAAGGGCTCTTCCAGGCCACCGTTGAAAAAGTAGGTGACGTGGGCGTATTTTTCGGTTTCAGCGGTGCGAAACTGCCTGAGGCCATGAGCAGCCACCACTTCCCCCAGAATATTACTCAGGTTTTGGGGTTGAAAGGCCACATCCACCGGCAACTCAGGGTCGTACTGGGTCATGGTGACAAAGGCGAGGGGCGTAATCAACGCTCGCTCAAAGCTTCTGAAGGTGGGATCAACCAGTGCCTGGGTGAGTTGGCGGGCCCGGTCGGGTCGGAAGTTGAAGAAGATCACCCCATCCTCAGGGGCAATAGCGCCTGGGGCCAGGCGCACCGGCTCCACAAATTCGTCATTGACACCCTGCTCATAGGACTCGAGTAGGGCGTCAACGGCGGTCTGCCCGGTGCCGTCGCCCCCATCGGTCATCACCCGGTAGGCTTTTTCCACGCGATCCCAGCGGTTATCACGATCCATGGCATAGTAGCGCCCGCTGAGGGTAACCAAGCGGCCTAGTCCCACCTTAGCCACATAGTCCTGAAGCTTTTGTACCGCTTCTTTACCCTCGGTGGGTTTGGTATCGCGGCCATCGGTGATGACATGGATACAAACATCGTCAATGTCCTGAGCTTTGGCCATGTCAATGAGGCCGAAAAGATGATCGAGGTGGGAGTGTACACCACCCTCAGAACACAGGCCGATCAGATGCAGCTTGCTATTGCTATAGCGCACGGCCTGGCAGACATTCAGTAGGGCTTCATTTTCCTGGATAGTGCCATCGTCCACGGCATCAGAAATACGCACCAGTTCTTGGGGCACAACGCGCCCGGCCCCAATATTAAGGTGCCCCACCTCTGAGTTGCCCATTTGCCCCTCAGGTAGCCCAACCGCTTTGCCAGAGGTGCAGATTAACGTATGGGGGTAAGCTGCCCACAAACTATCCATCACAGGAGTCTTGGCAGTGGCGACAGCATTACCGTCGGCGGTGTCCCGGTATCCCCAACCGTCGAGGATAATAAGTACCATCGGCGGTACAGACGCTTGATTCATGGGTAAGAATCCTTGTGATTTTGACGAACGTCTTAGCGATCATACCATCCGACTTTTTGCAGCCATAGCGCCAACCACACATTGGTTTTTGCACTACAGGCTATTGCTTTTAAGGTGATGGTGCAAAGGTCTATAACTCAATCAAATTCAGACAAAGTCAAACTTTATCCAAGGAACTCCCGACTTCTAGGGTTGGCCCTAGACCGGGTATAACAAAAGTCTTTTATCAAACGAAACTGATACGGATCAGGTTCAACAAAGTTTTATAAAAGGGATTCTACTCTACAACTGCCAAATTTTATTAAAGGGTGCTCTGACACCAACCAGAGCCAGGCAAAGCCAAGCCAAACTAGCGCTGGCCAGATTGCTTAGGACAGGGGTGAATGAGCGATGGGGACTGGGCCATGCCTACCGCTAACCCCGGGCAGCGGAGCCCTCTGTTCAACATGGCTACGGTTGATTCACCGTGGTGCTTAGCGGCGTGAGGTACGGTCTCTGGTCTACAAATCAGGGCTCTATAGGGCTCTATGGCGAGCCATGTACCTCGCTAGCGTCAGCAACGCTGCATTCTGACCAGCCGAGAAGGTTGGCTATCTCCTGCCAAACCAAAACCGGGTTAAAGGGTTTGGCGATGATCCCGGCGATCCCCAGGGCCGTAAAGCGATCGCGATCGCTCTGCCTTGCCTTGGCGGTTAGAAAAATTACCGGTATAGCGCGGGTGTAGGCATTGGCCTGCAATCGCTCAAACACAGAAATGCCATCCAGGTCAGGCATCGATACGTCGAGCAAAATAGCGTCCCAGGGCTGGGTCTGGGCAGCAGCTAGGCCTTCTTGCCCAGATGCCGCTCCCCTGGCTTGCCAACCCCCAAACTCTTCCAGGGCCAGACAGACGACATCGCGAATATCCATCTCATCGTCAATCACTAATAGTCGTTTGCTCATGGTGCTTCCCCTGGCAGGGTAAAGTAAAATCGACTGCCTTTCCCTAAGGCACTGTCTACCCAAATTTGGCCCCCGTGCTGTTCGACAATCCGTTTACAGATGGCTAAGCCCAGGCCCGTGCCCCCTTTTTGGCGAGAATCGGACACGTCCACCTGCTGGAAACGCTCAAAGACAGATTCTAGCCGATCCGCCGGAATACCGCGCCCCTCGTCGATGACGGTGAAGAGCAGGTAGGGAGTCGCGGCGACAGGGGCCATAGGGTCGGCAGACGGTGGCCTTCTATCGGTGGCTTGATCCATGACCTGATCCGTAGCCTGATCCGTAGCCTGATCCGTGGCCTTCGCTGTTGCCCAAGTCTCCCTTCCTGTCTTCCCTGCCGCCCCTACCTCGGCCTTTAACCACACCTGGCCCCCTGGGGTAGAAAACTTAATAGCATTGCTGAGCAGGTTGGTGAGGGCTTGGACGATGGCGTCGGGAGCCGCCCAAACCGTGGCGGTGAGGGGGGTGAGATGCAGGGTAATGTTGGCGTTGAGGGCAATCGCCTCAACGCTATCGAAGGCTGCCTGCATCAACGCCATGATCTGGCAGGGTTCCTTCACCAGCTTAACTTTGCCAGAGGCTAAACGCTCTAGATCCAGAATGTCATTGACCAGGCGAATCAAGCGCTCGGTGTTGACCAGGCTCATTTTCAGCATGTGCTGGGCCTTTTCGGGGCGGTTGCTGAGCACGCCAGTATCGAGAATGCCTAGAGCACCACGAATTGCCGTCAGGGGAGTACGCAGCTCGTGGCTGACAATGCCAATAAACTCATCCTTGAGGCGATCGACGTGGCGGCGTTCGCTAATGTCTCGAATTACTACCAGTACCTCATCCTGGGTAACGGGGACAATACGCGCCTCCTCAGAGTAGAGTTGGCCGTCTAAGGAAAATTCATACTCTTGGCGCTGCACAGTCCCCGTGGCCAGGGCCATGTGTATACACTGCTGGCGCTCCGCCATGATCTCTGGCGGTAGGTGGGTATCCATGACTTGCTCGTAGAGCTGGCGCTGATCTCCCCACCAGTGAACCGCCTTAATGTTATAAATCTCCAGCAGCCTACCCTCTCGATCCAGCCGCATTAACAGGTCTGGAATCGCACTAATTAACGCCTGACGGGTGATTTCCCCTTGGGCCAGGGAGGCGGTTTGTTCGGCAACGCGCTGTTCGAGTTCTCGCTCGTAGTTAGCCCGCAGTTGCTCTGCCTGACGGCGCTCGGTGATGTCTTGAAAGGCGTTGATGGCGTAGAGCACCTGCCCGGTCTGGCCAAACACTGGGATAGTGTGTACCTCTAAGGGTACCCGGCGAGGCCCCAGGTCAATTTCGATGTCATCGGTATAGGCTGTTTCCCCTCGGAGCCCTCTAACTACGGGTAAGCGCTCCGTAGGATAGAGCTGATCTGTACCGGCGACGTAAAGTTGGTAGACCTCGGATAAACGCTCAGGGGGTGCCTTGGTCATGCCCTTAACCAAAATCTGCTGCCCCCTTTGGTTAAGAAACAGCATCTGGCCGGTCAGCTCATGGATGCTAACGGCGATGGGCACGCTATTTAGAAAGGTGGCCAGGGTGTTTTCTCGATCGCGAAGGGCGCTGAAGGACGTCACTAACTGGCCAACCATGTGATCGAACCCCTGCCGCAGGGCTTCGACTTCTTTAATGTGGGTGGGTAATGTGGGCGGCACCACGGCCATGCCATCGGTAAAGGCCTGAGCGGCTTGCTGCAAGGAGAGGATGGGTTTTGTAATGTATTCCGCTGTCCAGATGCCGAAGCCGATGGTACCCAGCAAAGCCAGAGCGCACAGGAGCCAGGTACGAACCAGGTTGGCATGAATATCTCCCATGAACTCGGCACGGGGAACCAGAGTCACCAGTACCCAATCCAAAT
>CAYUBC010000043.1:0-5515 GCA_964442885.1 uncultured bacterium
GCCAGGGCGGTAGGTAGTGCCCGAATCGTGGGGGATACCGACGATCGCCACGTCATATTCCCCAACCCGGCGCACATCCTCTAGGTAGGGCGCTTTCAGGAAGGTGTTGATGCCCGCATAGTGGGGCAATTCTCCCCGCGAAAAGGTGGGAATGGTGCGATCTCGAATGCTTTCTGCGGCTTCTAACCCATAGGTCAACCCCTGGGATACCTCCTGTTGCCAGCCCGTCAGCGGTAGACGACTTTCGCGTTCTAACGCTCGCTGCGCCTCTGAAGAAGCCCCACCAGGACTTTGAAATACAGGATCATGGGATGGATCGTTAGTCATTCCAGTGCCTCACAACATTGAACCAGGTCAAGACAATCAATCGCACGTTAGTAACCGGATAGTCTCAAAACGGATAAATTCAAAAAACCCAGGAGACTCTAGAGCTGATAGGTCAACTCCTTAATCTCCCGGGCTTTTTTCCCGCCGTGCAGTCGATTAACCTAACATTGCCCTATTAGGGCACCTGCCAGATAATCAACCCGCCTCTCTCGGACCAGCCATTCACACAACAACCAGTAGCTAGAAAAGCCATGTGAATCGGAACCCTAGAGGCGCTTATTGCTTTAAATTGTCATCGCATCATATCGGCCCAGGCAACTTTGGTCAAGCACTTCAGCTTAAACGTTCAGAACGGTCTGTTTATAACAGAACCGCAACATCTTCGCTGATCAGGTCACTATTCCCATAACTAAACCGCAATCTAGTATCAATGAATACTTTTTAAATCAATCCCCGTTGCTAATAATAAGGGTCAGAAACGCCATGTAAATAAAAGCATCAGCTTGAGAGAATATTTTACTTGGTGAGATATTCGCAGTGAAGTGATTTTTAAGGGCATCTGTCATCAAGTTTGATCTGTGCATCAAGTTTAAGTTGAATGTTGGACTGAATAATTCAGCTTCTAGGGTTCCGGCCTACGGTTGAAACCGGCAAGGTGCCTGGTCCAAGAGAAGCGATCTAGTAGCGAAAGTGCTATTAGAGCCACGGAGGGAGAAAAGCCCGGGAGAGTTGGTTACTCGTAGCAGTAATCAGACTTTCCTGGGCTTTGTCGCATGTTGGAATCACCTTGAGGTATCGGGCTCACTTGATGCTATTGAACTGAACGCTATTGAAATAGTGGAGATCTGGCTAATGGAACACGGGCTAATTTTTTGGGGAATCATTCTTTTTCTGTTAAGTACCTTAGGAATTGGAGTATGGGCTGCTAGTCGAATTAAGGGAGATAGTGTCAATTTTATCGTCGCTGGGCGTGGGTTAGGCTTACCACTGGCCGCCGCTACATTGATGGCTCAATCGGTAGATTCAAACGCAACGCTGGGTAATACAGACCTTTCTGCACAATTTGGATTCTGGGCTGGGGCTGCTTTGCCCGTTGGCTTAGCCCTCTGCTTATTTTTGACTGGGATGTTTCTGGCTAAACCTATGAATCGCATGGGTTTAATTACCATTCCAGATTTTTACCGAGTTAAATATAATCGCCTTGTTGAGGTGATTGCGGCCTGCATTATGTCGGTTAGCTTCTCATTTTTGCTAGCCGGTAATCTAGTGGCGGGGGGCTATATGTTTGAGACTTTTCTAGGCACCAGCTACACAGCTGGAATTACGTTACTCGCTGCCATGGTATTGGCTTATACGGCATCGGGAGGCTTATTCGCCGTTGCTTACACAGATTTCATTCAGATTATCATTGCCTTCTTCGGGGCAATAGCTTTACTGATTTACGTGCTGATTAACTTTGGCATTGACATTACTCCTGGGATGGGGCCGCTAGCCCTAGAGCAGCTTACCTCGGTGGGCTCCGGAGCCGCCATCAACTGGGCCAGCATCATCGCCCTAGGTTTTGGCAACATGGTAGCCATCGATTTTATGGCTCGCATCTTTGCTGCAGAAAGCCCAGAAACCGCCCAAAAAGCCTGCTACATTGCCTCTCTAGGAACGCTAGCCGTTGGGATTCCCTTCTCTTTTATTGCTCTAGCATCCGGGAGTATCTTTGAGCAATTTGGTATTGTGCCCGATGGCCCAGTTCTATTTGCCCTCCTCCAAAATGTAGTGCCTGCTGTTTTGAGTTTGCTGGTGCTAGCCGCTATTTTGTCGGCCTCGCTGTCTACTGCCGATGGCGCTATTCTAGGCACCTCGTCAGTACTCGCTCATAACGTGCTGGGCATTCGCCATGCCACCGCCCACGCCCCGCAAGGGGGCGACCGACTGCTGCTGCTCACCCGATTAATGGCAGGTGTGATCACGGTACTGGGGGTTTTTCTGGGGTTGCGGGTTCCTCAGACTGGCGTGCTGCTGTTGCTAGCCTTCGATATGAGTTTCGCGGGTCTAGTGGTTCCGTTAATTGGCGGCTTGTTTTGGCCTAAATCTACCTGGCAAGGGGCCATTGCTTGCATCGCGGTCGGCTCTCTGTCACGGCTGATCATGTTTACGCTCATGCCCACCATGTTCGGAGTCGAAAACACGCTAATCTACATTCCCAATCCGCTGTTCTCAAGCACGTTTGATGGCTTCCCAACTCTGATTAGCCCAATTCTGGGGCTGGTGGCCTTTGTGGTAGTGTCTCAGGTTACCTATCGCCGTCCCGTTAATGTTGAGTCTCCTGAACAGGAACTGGCCAGACGGATTCATGCTCTGTAGGGTGTCTTGCCACCATTCGCTGACTCTTGTTGTCAAAAGTTATGCCCCCGCTGCCAGATTATCCTGGTAGCGGGGGCCTTAGTGGTTTAACCCTCTGGTTAGGTCAACGCCTAGCTACCTTCGCCAGTGGCTGGGGCATCTTTGGCCTCTTCTACTTCCTCCGCCTCGGTTGCCGGCTCAGTCGCTTCGGGTGTTTCCAGCGTGGGCTCAACGGCCTCAGGGGTTTCGATCACCTCCTCCACTAGCTCATCATCAGTCGCTTCCTCAACGACCTCAGGGGCTTCGGGAGTCCCGTCTACAACGTCGGGGGTTTCAGGAGTAGGCGTCTCTTCCACCACTTCAGGGGTGTCGAGGGTTGGCCTAGTCACCTCAGGAGCCTCAAGCCCTTCCTCTATCTCCTCAGCACCGGTGACTGTTTCAGGCATTTTCGGAGTTTCAGTCACCTCCTCCCCAGTTTCGGGGGTTTCAGTTACGGCTTCAACGGCCTCAAGGTCGGTAGCGCCTTCTACAACCTCTGGGGCTTCTACCGACTCTTCAACTAACACCGAGGGCTTAGCCGATTCTTCGACAGTGGGCTCCAGAGCTTCAGGGGCTTCAATAGCGTCTTCTTCAGGGGCTTCAACGGCGGGCTTAGCACTCTCTGGGGTAGTGGTCTCGGCTTTTAGGGGCAGACCCAGCGCTAAAGTCGCCAGGGTCAAACTACCAGTTAATACAGCTAATTTGCGATTTAAAGTCATCGGACTTGTCTCCTGAACGAGCGTCTTAACAGTACATAGCTACTCTCCAGCCATCGGTAGCTAACTCGTCGGTGAGACTATCACGAGACTTCTTGCCGAGTCACCAGGAGTTAAGTAAGAAGTATAAAGTTCAGGTTAATTGATTGGAATAACTTTGCTAACGACTCATTTAGGGAACCTTAAGGCGATCGATAGAGTCTTTAAGGAATTTTGGCTCAATTCAACCTCAAAACAACCCACAAAATCACCCACAAAAAAAGGGCACCCCATAGGATGCCCTGAGCTGCTCCAGCTACAGCAAAATCAGAATTGTGGGTTTTCTACGCTGGATAGTTAACCCGCTAGGCTTCGACTAGCTGATTCTTTTCGGCTTCTAGCTGCTGCACCAGGGTATCGTTGCCCTGGGCTTTCGCCACTGCCAAACGATGCTCTAAAGAGCGCTGAATGTTGGTGCGATGGGCAATGGATGCTTCTTGTAAGAGATGGCGTCTAGCTTGCATACCGGAATTATCAACGGATTGGATAGTTTGAAACACAGAATGACGGGGCTCTGCAGTGGGAGCAGTAGGCTGTACATAGCCTGCCGCTGTGGTAGTGTAAGCCACGCCCCGATAGGTCAGATTAGCCACAGGTTGGGGGATGGGCATATGGCTAACGTAGGAAAAATGAAGAGGGCGACCCCGGTAACAACCGAGGATTTCACTGTCCTTCATCTCCAGAGATGGGGGGGTGTAATCGTACTCAATGCCGCGATAGCAAAGTTTCATAGAGCGACTCCTGTCTAACCAAGGAATAAAGAACTGCTCAGGCAGGGCGCGTTCCTTCGGGAGAGAATCTCCTTACTTCCGTCTGGAAATCAGGGTGATACCTGAAGCGGCAACAGCCAGCCCAGATGAACGTCAAGACATTTTCTGTATTTAATTTTACAGAATTTGATTGATGTCAACAAGTCATAGGATTTAAACAAAGGCTCCCCTTCAAAGGCTCAAATCCTTGAAGGAAAAGGCTTGTGAACTTCTAGAGAGAGTTCTGGCCGCTGCAAATCTTTACCAGAGACAGAGCTGCGCTTGGCGTTGGGGATGGCAGCCGTAGGGCCAAAGGATTAGAACCCTCCCCAACTCAACCCTCAAAGCGGGTGGATTTAGACTATGCTGAAGACAGCATAAGTTACCGAACTTCACACTTCGCAATTCGCATTTACATTTCATGAAGTGCATTATTAATCGTCGAGCCCAGTTTTCAGCCAGTCATCGCTACTGGTTGCCTGAGCTTACCCCTACAGAAAATCAGGAGCGCTTTGGCCGCTGTGCCCAGGCTCCAGGACACGGACACAACTATGTGCTCTTTGTCTCTATGGAAGGAGACTTAGATGACTATGGTATGGTATTAAACCTTTCCGACGTTAAACACGTCATTAAACGAGAGGTGACCAGCCAGCTTGACTTTTCTTATTTAAACGATGTCTGGCCAGAATTTGGGCAAACCCTGCCCACAACGGAGTATCTGGCCAAGGTAATTTGGGATCGCTTGGCATCTCATCTGCCAATTGTCAAAATTCAACTGTTTGAACATCCCGAACTCTGGGCCGATTATTTAGGACATTCTATGGACGCTTACCTCACAATCAGCACCCACTTTAGTGCCGCCCATCGGCTGGCCTCACCCCGGCTCAGCTACGAAGAAAACTGCGAAATCTATGGCAAGTGTGCGCGCCCCAACGGGCACGGCCATAACTATCATTTGGAAGTCACCGTGCAGGGCACCATTGACCCACGTACTGGCATGCTGGTCGATCTGGCCCAGCTCCAGGCGGTGATTGATGACACGGTGGTAGAGCCCTTCGACCACACATTTTTGAATAAGGATATTCCCTATTTTTCAGAGGTCGTCCCTACCGCTGAAAATATTGCTGTCCACATCCGCGATCTGCTGCAAGGCCCGATTCGGGAGTTGGGAGCCAGGCTGCATAAAGTTAAGCTAATTGAAAGCCCCAACAACTCGGCAGAGGTGTATGGTTTGGTGGAGCCCAGCGCCGAGGTGCCCGCAACCGTTGCCGTGCCTCAGTTGGCGGCGGTTTAGGGTAGGCGTTTAGC
>CAYUBC010000043.1:5525-13287 GCA_964442885.1 uncultured bacterium
AAACTGACCATTTAGCATGGTGGCACCGCGCCCTGGATTATGACCTGGGACGCGGTGCTTTGTGAGTTTCGTAGGTTTCGTAGGCGGCTACAATGCGTTGCACCAGCGGGTGACGCACAACATCGCTCTGCCCCAGTTTGCAAAAGGCAATGCCATCAACGCGCTGCAAAATTTGCTGAGCTACAGCCATGCCAGACGCCTGGGAATCTGGCAAGTCAGTCTGGGTGATATCGCCGGTAACCACCATGCGGGAGTCAAAGCCCAACCGGGTAAGCACCATTTTCATCTGGGCAGGCGTGGTATTTTGGGCTTCGTCCAAAATCACAAAGGCATTGCTCAGGGTGCGCCCTCGCATGTAGGCCAGAGGGGCTACTTCAATGATGCCGCGCTCCATCAGGTTGGCAATTTTCTCAGGATCCACCAGTTCGTGCAGGGCGTCGTACAAAGGCCGCAGGTAAGGGTTAACCTTTTGCTGTAGGTCACCCGGCAGAAACCCCAGGCGCTCCCCCGCTTCAACTGCCGGTCGGGTGAGAATCAGCCGCTCATACTCGTTGTTGAGTAGCGCCTGCACCCCCACCATCGTGGCTAGAAAGGTCTTACCCGTCCCCGCCGGGCCAACACAAAAGATTAAGTCGTGGGTTCTCAGGGCTTTAATGTATTGCTTTTGGCGAAAGGTTTTCGCCCGGATGACCTCGCCCCGGCGGGTACGCGCCACCACATCTTGATGAATGGCCTGGAGTTCTTCCAACTGGTTAGTGTCTAAGGCGTGGCGAGCCGTCATAATATCGGCACTCGTAACGGTTTGACCCTGGCCCCAAATGGGCTCTAGGGCGTCTACCAGGCGACGAGCCAGCTCCAGACTGGCCTCCGTACCCGAAATCAGCAACTCCTGACCCCGTAATACCAGGGTGGCCCCGGTTTGCTGAGTCAGGAGTTTGAGATTTTCGTCCCGGTAGCCTGAAAGCGCCATCGCCCCCTCAGACTTAGGAATTTCAATGCGGATAGAAGAGGGCATTAGCCAACGTGTAAACAGCCACTAACTAACCCAGCTATGACTTAGGTCGCAACTGCGGCTTAGGTTTGCCTGAGGGAGGTTTGCGCCCAGGGCGATCAGCTCCGTGCCCACTGGCCGAATCCTGCTCAGAGGCACCAAACACATCAAAATAAGCCGACCACCCCCACAGAGCCGCCGTTGCTCGCACTACATTACGGATGGCCTGAATATTCCGACCACCCCGGCCAAACACCTTACCCCGCTCATCGCCGCTAAACGCCACCCGAATCCATACCTTGGATTGAACCGGATTTTGCTCGCAATCAATTCGCAAAGAACCAGGAGAGTCTAAAAATGGCTCTACTAAAAACTTGACCAGACCGGTAAAGTCAGGGCTACTCATGCTGTCGATCAAATGGGCAGACACAAATTATCAAAGCCTAGGATTGGGCTTTGAGTTGTTCAAACACGTTGGCTTTTTCAAGGATATGCTGAACAGTCTTGGTAGGCTGGGCTCCCTGCTGCAAACGGCGAATAATCGCTGGAATTTCTAGCCGGGTCTCATCGGTACGAGGGTTGTAAAAGCCTAGCTCTTCCAAAGGGCGACCATCACGACGAGAGTCATTGTTCATCGCAACAATCCGGTAGCTGGCTTCTCTTTTCTTACCAAAACGCTTCAGACGGAGCTTAATCATAGGATAGGGACGGCAAAACTCTAGAAGTCAAACAAAATGTGCTCAAGCTCTTACTTGAGACACAGGTTTCCTATAATAGCACTAAATCGATAGAGGATGGGGCGGCGACCGTTAAAGAAACTCAGTCTGAAGCCGCCCCACGGCAACGGAGAGGGAAATGCTATTAATCTTCGTGTTCATCGAAGGGATCCGCTAGCTGCTTGGACGGGGGGCCAAAGGAGGTGTATACGGCAAACCCAGTCACCGCGACAAGCACGGCCCCAACGGAAATGATAAGAACTGTTGCAGGTTCCATAAACTTTATGAGAATGGGAAACCTCTCCATCTTATAATATTACGAACTATTAAAGTGTTGATTGTGGAAGGATCCATGGCACAACGGACTTGGTTGGGAGATATTCTGAAGCCTCTGAATTCTGAATACGGGAAAGTTGCCCCAGGCTGGGGAACCACCCCTTTGATGGCCGTTTTCATTGGTCTATTTTTTGTCTTTCTGCTGATTATTCTCCAGATTTACAATTCCTCCATTATTTTGGACAGCTTTGATGTGGACTGGCGCAACATTGGGCGGTAGTCCTTACCTAGCGCTAGGTGCCATTGCATGTACGCCGCAGGGCTGGGGTAGTGAGTTCACTGCCCTGGCCCTTTTTAACCTGGCCCTTTTGAACAATGTATGTTCTCAATCCCTAGAAGTCGCTAATTGAGGGGCTATCTCGCTGTCTCCGGGTCGCTCGCTTCGGGTTTCTCAAAGGAGATTTGAGGGCTTAGACCCAGGAGACGATCTACACTATTAAGCAAACTGATGCTTGCTGAGAAAAACGGCCTGCAATTTGGCAGCTAGGAGTGGGGTTATGAATGTTTTTGGGATAGGTTTGCCAGAAATGGCGCTGATTTTGGTCTTGGCTCTGCTGGTGTTTGGGCCTAAAAAGCTGCCGGAAATTGGCCGCAGCCTGGGCAAAGCCCTTAAGGGCTTCCAGGATGCCTCTAAGGAATTTGAAGAGGAATTTAAAAAAGAAGCTCAGCAGATTGAGAAGACCATTGCCAGCCCAATGAAAGCCTCCCTGGAGCCAGACCCACCCAAAGCCTTGGCTCCCCAAGAGCCTAGCATCTCTGGTGAGCGTTTAGCAGTCTCTACCCCTGACCCCGATGGAGCATCGGCGGCGAACTCCTCTGAGGCCACCGCTGAAACCGCCCCAGAAGCCGCCGCCTCAGAGCCTGAACCTGCCGTTGAAGCGGCTAATTTGGAAATCTCTGAGTCAGATTCTGTGGCTTAATCCTGATTTAATGATTTGCTATGGCTAACCCAGTGGCTACCTCAGCACCGGATCAACCGTCTTTGCCAGTGCCCATTAGTCTGCTGGTGGGTCTGGGTAACCCTGGCCCCAAGTATGCGGGCACTCGCCACAACATTGGCTTCGAGGTGATTGACCAGCTCTCCAAGCGCTGGGCCATTCCCCTCAAAGAGGAGCGCCGTTTTCAGGGGGAATATGGCGCGGGGATAGCGCTTAACCAGCACAAGGTGTATTTGTTGAAACCGCTGACCTTCATGAACCGCTCTGGCCAGTCGATTCGGGCGGTGCTGGACTGGCTGAAGCTGCCCCCCGGTGCCGTGCTAATTGTCTACGACGATATGGATTTGCCCGTGGGCAAGCTGCGGCTGCGGCTGTCGGGCTCGGCGGGGGGGCACAATGGGATGAAGTCAGCTATCTCCCACCTGAAAACCCAGGACTTTTGCCGCCTGCGCATTGGCATCGGCGCGGTACGTAAGGACGACGAGCGCGACCAGGCCGTAGTCTCCCATGTTTTAGGCAATTTCTCGAAGGCAGAACGCCACACGATGGATGAAGTCGTCAGCGTTGCCGTACAAGCGCTAGAGAAAAGCCTGCTTAATGGCGTTGAAAAAGCCATGAGCCTCTATAACGGCGTTGAAATTAGCATTTAGGGCTGGGCTTGCAGCAAAAGTTTGAGCAAACTTTCTACTGGAGGTAGCGGGCGTGCCCAGGTCAACTCATAGCTGAACTCAAACTGCGGTTCTTGTCTCAAAATGGACACCCCCGGATAGCTTAGCCCCGGCACCACTGGGGCATTACCCACCCCCACGCCACCCGCCACCATAGCTAAGGTGTCAGACATGGTAGAAACGTCGATGGCAATTGTCGGCTCGAAGCCTGCCTCAGTGGTATAGCGCCGATAGGTGTCGTAGATAATGGGCTGGCGATCGCGGTCAGGCAGAATAATCGGGTAACCTTTTAGGTCTGCAAAGCTCACCGGCTCTTGTTGCTCCAGGGCATGGCCAGTTTGCACCAGCACCGCCATAGCTACTTTACCGAGATGGTGGCGATGCAGCCCAGCCGGAATCGAGACATCCCAGGCGATCGCCACATCAATCTCGCCATCGGTGAGGGCCGAGCCGAGCGAACGCTCGTCGATTTGCCTCAGCGCCACCCGGGTTTCCGGATGAGCCTGTTTGAACTTAGCCAATAGCTCTCCGACCAGGGGCTGCGCTGTACCAATGACCATCCCTACCGTTAGCGCATCAATGCCGTCAACCGCCCCGGCCCGCGCCGCTCGTACCGCCATGTCAGCATAGGCTATTGCTTTTTTGGCGGAGTCGAGAAACCCTTTACCCGCATAGGTGAGCGAAACCTCGCGGGAGGTACGGTGGAGCAGCTTAACCCCCAGGTCGGCCTCCAGTTCGCTCAGCAGACGGCTCATGGCCGGTTGGGACATGCCGCAGCGCTGGGCCGCCCGACCAAAGTGCAGCTCTTCTGCCAAAACCACAAAGGCGCTCAGGGTCTTGATGTTCATTGATATCTAAATTGGTATAAATAAGTTAAAAATTGATATTGGATATTTAATTAATACCATGTTAGTTATTAATAAGCACGACTTTAATACGTGTTGCCCCAGCGGGGTTCAGATGGATTTAGCCGCAGACTCAATGGAGACGTATTGGTGACGGAGCTTAACTTTACCCAAAAGACCTTTGACCTGTTAGACGGGCTGGCCGCCAATAACGAAAAAGCCTGGTACGACGAACACCGTCAGGATTTTGAAGCCCACGTCAGGCAGCCCTTGGCTCTGGTTCTAGAATTGGCCAGTGAGCGCCTGGCTGATGCCCCGATGCCTCTGAAGGGCAGTGCTAAAACTATGTTTCGGCAAAACCGCGACGTGCGCTTTTCTAAAGACAAATCGCCCTACAGCACCCACGTCAGCGGCGTACTCACCCCCTCCGGCACCAAGGCCGAAAAAGAGGGGCTAGTGTATGTGCAGCTAGAGGCATCCGGCGGCATGATCGCCTGCGGGTATTACAAACTCAGCCCCGCAAACCTCGGCCCCATCCGGGACAGAATTATTGACGAGCCCGATGAATTTGCCCTGGTACTGAAGGATTTGCAGGCAGCGGGGCTATCCCTCAGCGAAGCGGATAAGTTAATTAACTTGCCCCGTGGCTACGAACCCCACGCTGAACATAAATACGCCGATTATTTAAAGCTCAAAAGCTTTGTCACAATAGTGCCTCTGGGTCGTGGAGCCTGGTTGGATGGCGACATTGTCGATTGCATTGTGGCCTACGCCAAAAGCTGTGCTTCGCTGCTGGCTTTTGGTCGCACGACGGAGTAAGACGTTTTCCCATGATTAAGACCGAAAACTTTGTCCAGGTCGAGGTGACTTCGGCCCAGCAGTTGCGGCAGTGGTTGGAAGAAAACCACGCGCAATTAGACAGCATCTGGCTGGTGACTTACAAGAAGCACATGGGCGAGAAATATGTCTCTGTGCAACACATCCTGGATGAAGTGCTGTGCTTTGGTTGGGTTGACGGAATTCGCCGCCAGTTGCATGAAGACCGCACCATGCAACTGATCTCACCGCGCCGGACGCAGCACTGGGCCAAAAGCTACAAAGACAGAGCCGACATGCTAATTAAGGCCGGGAAGATGCACCCAGCAGGACTAGCGGCGATCGCCCAAGCCCAACGCAATGGTCTGTGGAATTTCATGGACGATGTCGATGCCCTGGTTCTACCCGATGACCTGGTAGCAGCGCTGGAGGCTCACCCACCAGCCAAGCAAAATTTCGAGACTTCTGCACCATCCTACCGCCGCAACGTGTTGCGCTGGATTAAGCTAGCTAAGACGCCTGCAACCCGCGCCAAACGTATTGAAAAGACGGCTATTTTAGCCGCCCAAAATCAGAAAGTTCCTCAGCTATGAGTGATTCAAGACTATGCAAATCAGAGAAGCCACTGCCGCCGATGGGGAGGCTATTGCGGCATTACTGACAGAGTTGGGCTATCCGGTTAGCCACGCCCTGATTATCAACAACCTTCAGCACCAGGCTAGCTGCAACGATACAAAAGTGCTAGTCGCCATAGAGGCAAACCATGTTCTAGGTTTTGTAGCGCTGAATTTTATGCCTCAATTAGCTTTCTCTGGTGATTTTTGCCGAATTAGCTACTTTTGTGTCAGCCATGCTGCCCGTGGGCAGGGAATTGGCACGGCATTGGAAGAAACCCTGACGGCCCTAGCTTACGCCAGGAGTTGCGATCGCATTGAAGTTCACTGTCATAGCCAGCGATCGCGTGCTCATCAGTTTTACCGTCGGCAGGGTTACACCGAGTCGCCCAAGTATTTTGTGAAGCGCCTTACAGCCGCTGTTTAAACTAAGTTTAGAACTGGCCAAGTCTTTGTACAGAGCTTCTTTCCGCCCAGAGATGGCCTGACTGTTGATAGCTGTTGTCACCGCATTGACACCTCACCGACACCTCAGCGTGACATGGGCTCGGTAAGGTGCCAGGCAAGGTTGCGATGGGCCGATGCCTGCACGGTTCGCTAACGAAGATGCATCGGCCATTCCACCCGATTTGTTGTCTGGATAGGCAACAGGTCTGACGCTAGACGAGGACTTATCTATGAAAACCTCCCGGTTTTTGACCAGTACCCTGGCCGCTGCGGCACTACTCATTGGTGCACCGGTTGGGGTAGCGATGGCTCAAGCGCCAGAACCCGCCCCTGCCTCCGAAGCCAGCCCTGAGACTGAGGCCGTCCCTGGCTCTGAGGCTACCCCGGCGACCGAGGCCGCCCCCCCTGGATCGGAGGCTGAGGTTTCGGAGACTCAGCTGGATAGTTTTGCTAACGCCTATCGTTCAATTCAGGTGATTCAAGAATCTGCCCAGGCCGAGCTAGTTGCCGCCGTGGAATCTGAAGGGCTAACGGTGGACGACTACAATGCCATCGCCGAAGCCCAGCAGTCTCCCGACGCCTCTGCCCAGGTGCCACCCGAGCAATCTGAGCAGTTTGCAGCGGCAGCGGCTCAGGTTAGCGCCATTCGCACTGAAGTTCAAGCCGAGATGGAAGCTGCCATTCAGGCTGAAAACCTCTCTGTCGAAGAGTTTGAGCAAATCCTGGCCCTGGCCCAGCAAGACCCAGAGATTCAGCAAGCCATTAGCGAACGGCTGGCAGAACAGACCCCAGATGCAGGTCAGACCCCAGAGATGGAACAGACCCCAGATGCAGGTCAGACTCCAGAGATGGAACAGACCCCAGATGCAGGTCAGACTCCAGAAGCCGAGCCCGACGATAGCTCTGGGTTCTAACGCCTGATTTCAGGGCCAACTGGCTAGAAGCACGCTCACTTAACACCTAATTTCCTAACCATGCCCTCTAGACTATGCTCTGGAGGGCATTTCTGACTAAACCGGCACCATTTCGGCCTTAATCGCAAAGATTCGCTCAATTGCTTCCTCCACCGAGCGATCTGGCGTAGATGCACCGGAAGTTACCCCCACGACAATGGGGCCATCGGGAAGCCAGGAGTTGGTCACAGCCATATCGCCGTGGAGGAGCTTATGCTCAATGCGGTTGCCGGGGCCAATGCGGCTGGCACTGTCGATGTGGTAGGAGGGAATGTGGCGTTCCACCGCGATTTCCTGCAAATGGGTCGTGTTGGAGGAGTTGTAGCCCCCAATCACCACCATCACATCCAGGGATTCATCCACCAGCTTAAACATGGCATCTTGCCGTTCCTGGGTGGCATCGCAGATGGTGTTGAAGCTGAGGAAGTGGTCGTTCAG
>CAYUBC010000044.1:0-13199 GCA_964442885.1 uncultured bacterium
TACACCTTTCCAGCCGGATTTCAGTGGGGGGTGGCCACCTCCGCCTACCAAATTGAGGGGGCTGCCAATGCCCGGGGCCGCAGCGTCTGGGATACCTTCAGCGAGACGCCGGGGCGCGTGCTGAACAGCGCTACCGGCGCTATAGCCTGTGACCACCTGCGCTACTTTCGAGACGACATTGCCCTAATGGCGGAGTTAGGGGTGCGCCACTACCGCTTTAGCCTGTCCTGGCCCAGGATGCTGCCCACCGGGCGAGGGGCCGCCAATGTCGAGGGGCTGGTATTCTACAACGAGCTGGTCGATGCTCTGCTGGATTATGGCATCACTCCCCACGCCACCCTGTTCCATTGGGATAGCCCCCAAGCCCTGGAGACAGAGTACGGCTCCTGGCGCAGCCGCGACATGGCGCAGGATTTTGCCGACTATGTGACGGTGGTGGTTAAGCAGTTGGGCGATCGCGTCACCCATTGGATGACCCTCAACGAAATTTTCTGCTTTACCCACAACGGCTATGGGGTGGGGCGCATCCCGGAGATGGCACCGGGCACCGTTGTCAACACCGCTAAGGAAGTCTGGCAAACCTCTCACCATGCGCTACTGGCTCACGGGCTGGGTTGTCAGGCTATTCGCGCTGCTTCGCCCCAGCCCTGCCAGGTGGCCCTGGTAGATAACTATGTAGCCACCGTTCCCCTCAGCGAAACTCCGGCGGATATTGCCGCGGCCCAAACCGCCTTTCACACCGTCGGCACCAACGGTGGCATTCTCTTCCCAGCGCTGACAGGGGCCTACAGTCCCCTCCTGCTGGAGCAGCTTCAGGGAGATGCGCCAGATATCCAACCCGGCGATTTGGAGACTATCCACCAGCCCCTAGATGCCCTCGGTTTTAATGTCTACAGCGGCGTCTACGTGCGGGCCGCCGACAATGCTCAGGGCTACGAGGTGCTGCCCTTTCCCCAGGGCTATCCCCGGTTGCACATGCCCTGGCTGTATCTCTTGCCGGATAGCCTGTACTGGGGCATTCGCCACATCAGCGATACCGTGAATCGCCCTGATTTGAACACCTTCATTAGCGAAAACGGCTGTGCCGCCCAGGATGCCTTGACCGAGCAGGGCGAAGTCCTCGACCTGGATCGGATTCAGTACCTGCGGCAGCATCTCATGGCCGCTCACCGGGCCATTAGCGAAGGCTATCCGCTAATGGGCTATTTTCTCTGGAGCTTGATGGATAACTTTGAGTGGGCCTACGGCTACGATCGCCGCTTTGGCATCACCTACATCGACTACCCCACCCAGCGACGCATTCCTAAGGCCAGCTTTCACTGGTATAGCCAGTGTGTGCAAGAAAACCGGATTAGTTAGCCCGGTATCGCACTGGATGAGGCCCAGGGGGAGATGTTCAGCCACCTCCCCCTGGTTCAGCCCCTACTCAACCAGCAGAATTTTAGTCATCACAACCATCCACTGGTTGGGTTCACCACTGGGCACCGGGTCGCACCAGTCATTGGGCTCTGCGTAACCGAGGCGATGCAGAATTTTGATAGCGCGATCCAACCCCCGCAAGCTGCCGTAGAGGACATGGCGCACTCGTTCAGGCTGGGGCTGCCGTTGTGAGGCAGGCGGCGTCGGGATATTGGACGCCCCACTGGCGTCCGATTCGGGAAATTGCAACATTGGTTCTGTTCCTTTTTACGTAAGTGAACTAGGAAACAGAACGCAAAAACCCTAGCCACCCACGCCGTTACCGTGCAAAGTGAGAGGCTAGGGTACCATGACCATAGCCGCGCAATCTGCTCTGAGATTTGCGGGGTTAGCTACCTGTGGGTGGTGATGACACCCACAGGTAGCGCTAAGATTTTTGAGTTCTGGACTACTACCGCTTGATTCAAACGGCTTAGTGTAAAAGACTACTGGTACACACGCTTCTTGTCAAGCCTGTTCACCCAGATTCTTAACCTGGATTCTTGAACCTGTTGGTTGATGGTAGCTAATGGAGATAAGCGGATTCGAACCGCTGACCCCTTCAATGCCATTGAAGTGCTCTACCAACTGAGCTATATCCCCAAGTGCGGCAAGCGCTTTACTATAGTGACGTAAAGAGGGCATTAGCGTCAACCCCAAAAAATCCCTTACGGTGGTGAAGCCAATCGGCTATCCGCGCTAGAGTCAGGGTAATTGGGCGCCAGAGAACGACGCAGTCTGTCCTGCCTCGGCCTGATCCACAGTAGGATAAGTAGTCTCCCTCCTTGTTGACCGACCTATGGCTATGGCTTCTCCCGGTTCGTCTACCCCACCCGATGCCGATGCAGTGCAGGCTATTCTCCTTAAACTGCGGCGCAAGGAGGGTACCTGGGTTGATTGGGCCCAGGGCTGTCAGGCGCTACAGCAAGCCCGGTTCACCCCCCAGCAAATTTTTGAAGAAACCGGCTTTGAGCCCATCCACCAGAATCAGATTATGGTGGGCGAGCAGGTTTACCAGTCGATTCTAAAGGTTGGGGTGGCCGAGGCTACCCAGGCCCACTTTACTGAGCGGGGTAGCGATACCCTGTACGAACTGCGGGTGCTCTCCCAGACCGATCGGGCCAGCACTGCTGATTTCATCCTTCAGCACGGGCTGGACTCTGACGAGGTGCGGGAACTGGTGAAGCCGATTAAGGAATACTCCTACCGCAAGGAGAACCCGCCGGGCTTTGGGGATGGGCCAGGGGATCCGATCGCCTTCCACTTCTGGAAGCTGACCCGCCAAAAGGACGATCTACAGGATCGCTCTCGCCTGATTGCCCAGGGGCTGCGCTTTGCTGAAAGTCCTACGGCGCGGCAGCAGGTGGAAAAGCTGCTGACCGACTTTACCGTGTTCAAAAGTCGCCCGGCTCCCATCCTCCCCCTCTATCGTCTGGAAACCGAGAGCGAACTACCCCGGATGATTCCCGTTGTTGGCCAGATGCCGCTGACCGTGGCCGACCTCAAAGCGGTGCCAGTGGCCCTAGCGGAGCAACCCTTCGGCCTGGTGCGCTCCACCGGGGCGGGAGCCTGGATTGCGGTGCCGGGCTGGCAGGTTATCTTTCGGGCTGAAGACCCGGTGGGGCTGCTCACCCAGGCCCGCCAGTTGCCCAACTACCCCGCCGAGGCGGCCGACGAGCCGGTGCTGGTGGTGGTGGATCGGGCCGAGCGCACCTGGAGCGACGATGGCTACTTTCTCACCGCCGAAAACGAGCACCTGACCCTGAGTTGGACGCCCGACCCCCCAGATAGCCCCATTCTGGGCCAGGTGATTCTCATCCTGCGGCCCAAACGCATTCTGGATGAAGACTACAACCGTGAACCCTGGCAACTCGATGAGTAGGAGATGTTGATATGGCCCTGGAACGACGCCTATCGCGACTCATGTTTTTAGAAACCGAAGTCGTAGAACTACGGCAACCCTGCTTTACGCCCGGTCGCGTGTTTGAGCCAGGTTTGTATCGGGTGGAAGAATTGCCGGACGCCGCCTTTGATATGGGATTGGTCGATAAACTGCCGACGCCATACCCCAATGCCGCCGAAACACCGTATGATAACGGCGAATCTCCCGATACGGCCCCAGAGTAGCGGTTGAACCTACCCCATGCAGATTACCTACGATCCTGACCGAGATATCCTTCAAATTTCCTTTAACAGCCGAGAAGTAGGCGAAACCGCCCAAATTTCCCCCAACCTCATCCTCGACTACGATGACGATGGCCTTGTAGTCGGCATGGAACTACGTCAAGCCTCCCAGCGGGTGGAAAGTCCCATGTCGGTGACGTTCACCGTGGGTCAAGCCGACCTAGATAAGCCGCCGATCTAAAGAAGTTTTGAATTTTGAACTTTGAATTCCCCTCCTGGGAGGGGCAGGGGCGGGTTTGAGCTTTGAATTCCCCTCCTGGGCTGCCGTGTATGCACATCTTGGCCCTCACCCCCTCAATCCCCCTCTCCCAAAAATGGGAGAGGGGGAGGCAAGATAAGGCTTTCCGGAGGGTGGGGAACGCCCGAACAGCAAGGGTTTCAAGACTTATATGGACACCGTAGCCTCCAGGGAAGGGCAGGGGTGGGTTTGAACTTTGAACTTTGAAAGCCTGATGTGAGGTTCTAGAAGTCTTTAAACTCAACCAGGCCTGTAGTCCTTAAACGAACCCGGTACCGGCGGTCTCCCATCGCGCTACAGGGCGTTTACGAAATTCTCCAGTCGATCCATGCCCTCCAGAATGGTGTCCATATCGGTGGCGTAGGACAGGCGAATGGTGCCTTCTGCCCCAAAGGCAATGCCGGGGATAGCGGCGACGTATTTTTCGTCAATCAACCGGGTGCAAAACTCCAGGGATGAAAGGCCCAGGGGCTGAATGTCGATATACAGGTAAAAGGCTCCCTCTGGCTCGCCGCAGCTTAGCCCCTGGATGGCTCGACACCGTTCGATGATGGCCTGGCGGCGTTGGGCAAAGGCATGGCCCATGCTGGCAATGCAATCTTGCGGGCCTTCTAGGGCGGCGATCGCCCCGTACTGAGCAAAGGTACACACGTTGGAGGTGCTGTGGCTCTGGATGGTGCTGACGGCCTTGATCAGGTCTACAGGGCCAGCTAAATAACCCACCCGCCAACCGGTCATGGAGTAGCCCTTGGCAAAGCCATTGCTGATGATCGTGCGCTCAAAGGCGGCGGGAGAAACGGCCCCAATACTGAGGTGAGTGGCATCGCCGTAGAGGATTTTTTCGTAAATTTCGTCGGAGACTACCCAGATATCCGCCTCTACAATCACCTCAGCCAGGGCTTGAATTTCCGCTGGGGAGTACACCATCCCCGTTGGGTTTGAGGGCGAGTTGAGCACAAAGAGCTTGGTTTTAGGGGTAATGGCCTGGCGCAGTTGCTCCGGCGTAATCCGATAGTTTTGCTCCGCCGTAGTGGGCACAATCACCGGCGTGCCCCCAGCCAGTACCACCATTTCGGGATAGCTCACCCAGTAGGGGGCCGGAATAATCACCTCGTCCCCCTCCTCAATCAGCGCCATGATCAGCCCGTAGAGGGAGTGCTTACCGCCGTTGGTGACAATCACGTTATCCGGGCCGTAGCTGAGGCCATTGTCCTTCAAAAGCTTGTTAGCAATGGCCTGGCGCAGGGCGGGTTCTCCAGCGGCAGGGCCATAGCGGGTTTTGCCCTGGTCTAGGGCGGCTTTGGCGGCGGCTTTGATGTGGTCCGGGGTATCAAAATCGGGTTCGCCAGCGCTAAAGCTGCATACCGGTAACCCCTCGGCCTTCATAGCCTTGGCCTTAGCCGCAATGGCCAAAGTCATGGATGGCGTCACCTGGGTTACGCGACGAGCGAGAGCAAGCGAAGGCATGATTACGCACCAATAAAACGAAGTTCTACCTAGGGTAGATCGTTCTAGCGGTTTAGATCGTGTTTTTTCTTACGGCTTCTCGATCAGTCCGGAGGCCCTGCTATGGGGAGCTTTGGAAAGTTTTGGCCAGAGCCCTATCAAGAAGATTTTGAAAGATCAGCAGATACACCGATAAAGATTTTCCTGACCGAGGGTGATTCATCCCGTATTTGGTACTAGAAACAATTAGAACCCAAAACCTATGCAATCTTACTTAACATTCTCCTTTAATACTGGCTTGGCCTGGGCCGTGGGAATAGGGCTACTCTCCCTGGCCCTGTATCCGCCGGATGTTTCCTTTAAGGGGCTCTCCCCCAGCTTACTAAGTCGCTCAGCCGACCCCACGGATGACGACCGAGGCAGTGGGCGGCTTGCCAAAATGTCAGCTAACTCTTCGCTCTGGAGCTTTCGCGGCAGCGGACGCATTGACACCGACCAGCAGCGGCCCTGGCCAGCGAGTTAGGGTAGGGTTTGGCTCTCCTGAGCAGGCTCAGCTACCGGCTCTAGGGTTGCTTAGTCTACCTTAACCTGCTGCCTTGCATATCCAAGCCTGAATTGCCTCTGCACGTCCAACCCTGAACATACCAGCAGTCAAGGCTCCAGCGCCTAATTGTGGCTTTATAACTTGAATTAGTACCCGACTCGCGGCAAAATGCCTCTTGTCGCTGTCACCATAGTGATATTTCATACTCTATAGCTTTGTATTTAAGCTATACCTTCAAACATATACGTTAAGTCAGTAAGGGTTATCCGTTTTTTCCGGTTAAACCTTATCCTAGTCGTCGTTCGCTCCCTCACTTCTATGGCTGATTCTTTGCTTCAAGTGCCCCCCACCTCCCCCGTCACTCAGGACGAGGAACTGATTCGTCGCCTTAGCCCCAGTGCTATTGACCAGATTTTGCTCTACATCGCCTTCAGCGCTATGCGTACCGGCGGGCATCGTCACGGGGCGTTTTTAGATGCTGCCGCTACGGCGGCTAAATGTGCAATTTACATGACCTACATTGAGCAGGGCGAAAACCTGCGCATGACCGGGCATTTGCACCACATCGAGCCCAAACGGGTAAAAGCCATTGTGGAGGAGATGCGGCAGGCTTTAGCCGAGGGCAGGCTGCTGAAAATGCTGGGTTCCCAGGAGCCCCGCTACCTGATTCAGTTCCCCTACGTGTGGCTGCGGCGGTATCCCTGGCAGCCGGGGCAGTCGCGGGTGTCGGGTACCTCGCTGACCCTAGACGAAAAAACCTATCTGGAAAGCAAGTTGCCTGAGTCTTGCCCCGACGCCAAAATCATCAACTCCTTCCAGTTTTTAGAACTCATCGAGATCCTCCACGAAAAATCCCAGGATGACTTGCCTGAAGATCGGCGCGTCATGCTGAGTGAAGCCCTGGCCGAGCATATTCGACGACGGCTCATCTATTCCGGCACCGTAGCCCGCATCGATGCTTCCTGGGGCACTTCTTACTATGCCCTGGCCCGTTCTTCCTACTCCCCCGCCGACTCTGAGGAACGCATGTATGCCATGGTCGAAGACACGGCCCAATACTTTCGCATGATGCGGGAATGGGCCAGTCACACCCTAGGCACCATGCGGGTGCTGGAAGAGCTAGACATCCCCGCCGTAGATCGCGACAAAGCCTTCAAAGAGCTAGATGAGGTCATCCGAGCCTGGGCCGACAAGTACCATCAACCCGGTGGCGACCCGGTGCTCCTACAAATGGTAGTTGGCCACCACGCCAAGTAGCATTACCTGCTAAGCAACACGTACGAGTGGCCTGGGCGATAACCTGGCCACTTGCGTTCTGATTCGTTACCTCGGCCCTCTGTCTAAGACCGTCGCGGATTGCGCCCAAAGCTGGGCAACTGCACCGCTGCCAGGGAGGTGATCTTTTTCTGCGATCGCAGCGGATACACCACTGGCGACGGCGACGACGCAGTACCCGGTTGCAGGTAAGTCGGTAGCGCTACCTGGCGAGGTGACGGGGCAGGCATAGCAGCATCTGGGGCCTGGGAAGGATTGGTCGTTGCTGGCTCAGCGGCGGTGGCTGGCTCAGGCCAAGGGGCACCCCAGGGAGAGGGCTCTGTTACCGGCTCAGGGGCAGCTTGGGGTAAGGGTGGCCCCCAGGGCGAGGGCTCGGTAAAGCCCACGGCAGGCTCTACCTCCGGGGTTGGCTCTGGAGCACTGTGCCAGAGGTCTTGCTGCAGGCCGTCCTCGGTGGCTGCTGCTGAAGATGCAGGCGGAACAGAGGTCGGCTGCAGGCCAGGCTGAGAGGTAGCCGAGACGGGCAAGGCGATATCAACGGGGCCAGCCGGGTCAGGCTGGGGATGCCCCGTTACCGGGCTAGAAGCCGCAGCAGAGGCCATCATGGCAGCCGTGGAGGGCGCGTCTGCCCAGCGAGGCTCAGGGGAGGCAGCGGTGGGGGCAGCGGTCGGTGGGCCTTGGCCGGGAGCCCGCAAACTATGTAAGAGATGGGCGAGACTAGCCGAGTCGCGACGGGGTTCATCCTCTGCCGACCAGGGTTGAATCTGCTGGGCCTTGGGCATGGCAACCACCTGCCCCGACGGGGTAGGTGACTCAGCCACAGCCCCCAAGGGCACACTAACACTTGCCTCAGCCGCCGTGGTATTCAAGCACTTTTCCAGAGCTGTCTTAAATTGCAGGGTGTAGCGCTGCTGACGATGGAGACGAGCCCGCAAATCGCGGCAGGTGTCTTCGGCTTGTTGCAGGGCTGTGTTTTTTTCACTGAATCGCTGCTGGAGCAGAGTACATTCTCGTTCTAGCTGAGCTACCCGCTGTTGATTGGCTTCTAGTTCAGTCTGAAGGGCTTCGTTGTGAATGGTCGTGCGGCGCAGGCCATCGTTGGCAATGTCAAGTTCGCTCAGCAATTGAGCAATTTGCTGGGGTACTGGCGCGGGTTCTGGGTAGGCCGGAGCCGCCCCCTGTCCCTGATTACGCTCGATCTCAGCCTGCAAGGCTAACTGGGAGCGCTCTAGGGCTTCTTCTAGCTCAGCCACCCGCAACAATAAGGCATCATTGCATTGATTCAGGTCTTGAATCAGCTCAACTAGCTCATGGGTCTTACCTTGCCAATCATCCCCTGAAGGCTCAGGATTGTTGTGGAGGGAAGGTGCCATTTGGAGAGATAAATTGTCTACAGCGGCACTTAGGGGAGCGACCTCAGCTTCAGTCTCGACTGCATTTTCCTCGATGGAAATTTGACCAGGAAAGGTAACTGGCTCCCAAACCTGATCAGAAACTGATGAAGCCGAGTCAACAGGTAAACAGCTGCCTTGAGAATCAGCCTGATCCTGAGGCTCTGGTGCCGAGTTAGAAGCAGTAGTGTCAGTCATAATCTTGCCTGATCCTGGTCGCGTCACTCCCCATTAATACCCAAGGGCCAACAGGGTTGTCTGACCCATAAGAGTACCTAATTTTTCCAATTTATTCACCCCTAATTGTTAACATAAAAGTCTTAATTTGGGCTTAGTGCTGGCTGGTGATGCCTGACATTAATCAGCCAACCATTTATGACAGCTAAACCCTAACACCTACTAGTTGCCCCGTAAGTCCCCGTAAGTTATTTCACAAGCGCTGGGTCGCACTGGGCCATCCAGGCTTGAAGGGCAATGGCAGTCGCTTCGGCCTCGACCCCAAGCTGATTAGACGCCACTGGCAGAGGCCAATATTGCCCTGGTAAAGCTCCTGGTGGTGAGGCATAGGGCCAGGGCTGAGTAGCAGAAACCAGGGGGGCAGGCTCAAGGAACAGGGTGGGTCGGTCAACGGGCCACGGCTGAGGAGAAACCAGCTCAGCGGCAATGGCTGCGGCTCGCCGCTGAAACAGCAGTTGGCAAGCCGCAGGCGACTGACGCAGCAGTTGATAGCGCTGCCAGACATTGGCCTGGGTTTTCCATCCCAACCGTGAGAGCAGTGGGGCACTGGCTGAGAGCAACCACGGCAACGGAGACAGAGGCCGAGTTAACCAGCGCTCTAGCCGCCAACGCGCCCTGGCATTCTGGGCAGCTAACCCCTCTGGCTGCATTAGCGCCAGCTCTCGCACCTGCTGCGGATGGTGCAGGGCATACTGCAAAGCCACCCATGCACCTAAGGAGTGAGCCACCAGCACGCAGTGATGAATCCGTAGGGCTGCCAGTAGGTCGTAAAGGGCGTGGACTTCTAAGGCAATGGAGAGCGTGGTTTTAAGCCGAGACGATTCACCAAAGCCCAGCAGATCTGGTGCTAAACAATGGTAAGCCGGGGCCAGATGATGAATAACCGGCAACCATTGGCTACTGGTATGCCAGGAACCATGCAGGAAGACAAGCGTCTCGCCCTGGCCTGCCTCATGCCAAAAGAGGGTGCCATCAGCTAGCTTGATGCGACCCGTCCGAATCAAAACATCATTAGCAGATTTCATGGTGAAGACGTTTAGGTAGACACAGCCCCAGGTTCTCCTAGCAGCCAGGGGCAAGCCTAGCCACTACCTTCTTCCCAAAAGCTTAGGCTAAAACGGTCTTGCCATTGAAGAAATCGTTCAGGTGTTCTCGGTGGTCGTGGGAGAGGGACTCCCAGGGTAGGCCCTCTGGCAAAAACGACCCCACCTCCAGAACTTCGCGGGGATCGGCGGCATAGGGACGCCCCCGTACCGCCATCGCCACGGCCACACAAACCGAATGAAATCTGGGATCCCGCTCTGGTCTGGAATAGAGCCCCACTAACCGTTCTAACTGAACAGCATCTAAACCGGCTTCTTCCTTCAATTCGCGGGTGGCAGCGGTCAAAATATCTTCACCCCAGTCCACCAGCCCCCCAGGCAAGCTCCATAGACCATTGTCTCGACGCCGTACCAGTACTATAGACCCATCGGGCAAGAGCGGAATAACACAGGTGCCTAAAATGGGGCGGCGCAGCATCAGACCGACCAGGGTGCGCAACGTATGAACCATGTAAATCATAGGACAATCGCCCAGTTCAAGGTCAAAAAACAGAATTCGGAGGGAACGAAAGAGCCTTTAGAATCTACAGGGTTGCCAAATCGTCTACGGGGTTGCCAAATCAGCCAGCACTGTCTCCGCATGGGTTTCAGGTTTGACCTTCAGATAAATCTTTTCTAACGTGCCGTCTGGGCCAATAACAAAGGTGCTGCGAGTGACACCCATGTACTCTTTGCCCATCATTTTTTTCAGGCCATACACCCCGAATTGACTCGCCACTGCGCCCCCCTCATCAATCAATAACGGAAAGGGCAGGTTGTACTTGGTCGTAAACTTGCTGTGGGACTTAGCATCATCCGTGCTGACGCCTAGTACCAGAATGTCCTGACTCTGGTAAGTCTCGTAACTATCTCGAAACCCACAGGCCTCTTTAGTGCAACCAGGGGTATTATCGCGCGGGTAAAAGTAGAGCACCACCCGCTGACCCTTCAGGTCGGCCAGGCTGTAAAGCTTACCCTCGGCATCGGGCAGACTAAAATCGGGAGCAGCATCGCCAACAGAAAGAGTCATGCTCTTGGCAGTAGTAGCACTAACAACATCGCTATTCTAGCCTTTGTCATCGGATTATTCCGGCCTGCGATGAACGTGGAATACAGAGGACTGGTCAGTAGGCATCAGCAGAATTTCGCTGAGGTTGACGTGGGCCGGACGAGTAATGGCAAACACAATAACATCGGCCACATCGTCTGGGGTGAGGGGGGTCATCCCCTGGTAAACCGTCTTAGCCCGCTCCAGGTCACCATGAAAGCGCACATCGCTAAATTCCGTTTCCACCAGGCCAGGCTCAATGTTCGTTACCCGCACTGGGGTGCCCAACAGGTCTAGCTTGAGCCCTTCCGAGAGAGATTTAACCGCCGCTTTGGTGGCACAATACACGCTGCCCCCAGGATAGGTTTGCCGCCCAGCAATGGAGCCAACATTTACGACATGGCCACGGCCTCGCGCTACCATCCCCGGCACCACCACCCGGGTCACGTACAGCAGCCCCTTGATATTGGTATCAATCATTTCTTCCCAGTCGTTGAGGGAGGCATCGTACTGCTTGTCCAGGCCACGACTCAGCCCAGCATTGTTAATCAAGACATCAATCGCCTGCCACTCTGGGGGCAGCGCAGCCATAGCCCGATCCACAGCCTCGGCAGACCGGACGTCTAACGGCAGCAGATAGGTCGCCACCGAACACTGCTGATGGAGATGGTCAGCCAGAGCCTGCAATTTATCCTGGCGGCGAGCGGCCAAAATCAGCCGGGCTCCAGCCTGGGCCAAAAAGCAGGCACAGGATGCCCCAATACCGCTGCTAGCCCCTGTGATTAAGACAGTTTGGTGAGTCATTGATGCAGTGGTGGACATCCTGGTCTTCCTGAAGGTGAGAGCGTTGATAGTCCCTTAACCTTGTTAGGATAAACCGAATTTCTTAGATTCAGCCGTAATGCTCTCAGAGGAGAAAAAGTTGCGACGGATAGGCACAGCAAAACTTATCCACAGCCTTAAAGAAAACTGTGGATAACGGTTGTCAAAAAACTTAACCAAGCCTTTTCTGAAATCTGGAAACCACCTTGGCAAAAGGCCTTCCAGAAGTCTTAAGAAGCTATTAAGCCACGTCCACCCTGTGGAAAAGCCCAGAGGTTTTCCCACGCTCCACCCCCCAGGCGATGGACAAAATTCCTGACGGGAAAACCTACTGCCCGGAAGGTGATCTTCTCTGGAGCGTTAAAAAAGCAGGAAGTGAAATTAAACCAGCCCTTAACGAACAGTTAAGTCAACGTTCAGGTGTAGCTTATTTAGCATTAGTTGCATTAGGGGCTCGATTATATGCAGCGGTTACCTCGGCAGTCTGTATCTTAGCCAACATTATTGAATGGCTAGCCGCTAGGGGCTGTCATCAATTAGTCGCGTATGGCCCAAAAATCAAGGGTTACAGCCCCTAGCTGGTTTACTGGGGCGAGCGTGGTAGGGCTTATCCTGCAAAGGTTTCGGTTGTAATTGATGACACGCCCTTGGGGCGCTTGTCACTATCAGCAACCCGTAGGAGGGCGAGCGACTTGGGGAGAGGGAAGGGGGGATTTTGGATTTTGGATTTGCGATTTTGGATTTTTTGCCTTTTACCAAAACTGGCTTTGACGGC
Source organism: uncultured bacterium (assembly GCA_964442885.1). Lineage (GTDB taxonomy): Bacteria > Cyanobacteriota > Cyanobacteriia > Phormidesmidales > Phormidesmidaceae > Nodosilinea. The sequence continues at coordinate 12,501 of CAYUBC010000044.1, forward strand.
TAATCGTCAAAGCCAGTTTTAGGAATTACCTAGATAAGGAGCCTAAGCCGGGCTGTTTACCAACTGCGGGTAGGCGCTAGGGCATGACCGCGAATTAGGCTACCAACGGTTTTGGCGGTAATTTTCATCTGCACCAGGGGGTTAGCAGGCACCACCGTTTTGTACAGGTAGCTGTCGAAGGTGAGCTTTTGCACGTCAATGTCAGAGCACATTTCGACAAAGGCTTCGCGGGTGGCATCGGAACGGTAGAACACCGTTTGCAGCAAGTCCAGCACTTTGTAGGTCATGCCGTATTGCCTATCCCACCGCTTCAGGTAGACCTTGAGGTCATCCTCGGTGGGGATGCGCTGGCCATTGTTGGACAGTTCCACAATGGTTTCGGCGCACATCCGAGCGGACTTAGCGGCAAAGTAAATGCCTTCCCCAGAGGACTTGGTGACGGTGCCAGCGGCATCGCCTACCAGGGCCACCCGACCCACCACCCGGCGGGGTCTGGGATGCTCAGGAATGGGGTGAGCTTCCACCTTGATGATTTCGCCCCCTTCCAGGCGCTTAGCCGCCCGCTCCCGAATACCGGCCTGAAGCTGCTTGATTTTGGCCTGGTTTACCCGCATGGTGCCGGTGCCCACCGCCACGTGGTCATACTTGGGGAAGACCCAGGCGTAGAAGTCAGGGGAAACATCGTTGCCCACATACATT
>CAYUBC010000045.1:0-12069 GCA_964442885.1 uncultured bacterium
CCGACACCATAATTAGTGCCGCAGGCGGCGGCAAAATGGCTTTCAAATTCAGTCAGGGCATCGCCCAGAATAAAGTCTCCCCGAGCTATTAGGGTGGCGATCGCCGCCTGAATTGCGCCCTCCAGGGGGGCGTGCTGCCAGCTCAAATCCACAAAGGGGATGGGGTCTTGTAACGGATGGCTCATGGCTAAAGGGCGGCGGTTAACAAAGTGATGGAGCAAGGCTGGGGCATCCCCAGCGCTTACCTGGGTTCAGGTTGCCCCCCAGCCGTAAGGGACTATCAGGCGACCGGCTCATCGCCTAGGGGAAGAACTCGCAAACCGTCTGGGCCTTGGCGCATTCATAATCGGGTCAGGAAGGCTAGACTGAGGCAGCACACGTGGGCGTCGGTATCATTCTCTAATCCTGAAAGGTTACTGCTATGGATTTTGACACCGCTTATCAGTTTGTGTTGCGGCAAACCCTCGACCCCACCGATGATTTACCCGATACCTTTATTGCCTGCCTGCGCCAGGGCAAACCGCCTATTCCAGGGCAGGTTACATCGCTATTGCTGGCTCTCAAGGTTTTATACGAAGGACTTAAGACTGAACCAGCCCTGGAGCGACCCCTCGTACAGGCATTATTTGCCCTCTCCTACGAGAGCCGCCAGCTCTATGACCAGGGCTTGCAGCAAGGTGCCGACTGGCCGCCGCTGCTGAATGATGACTTGACACGCCTGGCCAAAGCCGCAGAGTCCATTATTCTAGGGCAATGGCAAAGCTTTTAGCTTAAAGGTCATAGGTCTCGGCTAATCGGGTTAGGTCTTGCAATCCTTCACGATCCAGCAATTCGATTTCAGCGCCGTTAACCGCAATTAATCCTTCGTTACTTAGACGGTAAAAGGCTCTGGAGAGTGTTGCCGGAATTGTGCCAAGGGTAGCCGCCAACTGACTTTTAGTTAAGTCTAAGGTCACCATAGAGCCAGAGCCAGGTTGATGAGGCCATGATTGCGACTGGGCCTCACTGATATGTAGCAGGTAAGCGGCCAGCCGTTGTGGCACATCGCGGAAGGAAAGGTCTTCAATCACCTCAGTGAGGTGGCGCAGGTGCTGGGATAAGCTGGCCAACATATTGATAGCGATCGCTGGATCTTGATACAACACATTCAAAAATGGTCGTCGGGGGAAAAAGATTAGCTCGCTCGGATCAAGGGTGGCTGCTGAAGCTGGAAAGGGTTTGTCGTCAAAGGTGGTTACCTCCGCAAAGTTTTCTCCGGTTTTAAAGATCCGCAGGATCTGCTCCTTGCCGCTCAAGGCGGTTTTATAGACCTTAACTCGCCCGGTTTTGATGACAAAGAACCCGGTAGCAGGATCCCCCTGCTTAAACAGCAGCTCGCCTTTACCCAGGGTTTGAAACTGGGCAATGTCCATCAACTGGGTTAATTGCTGAGTAGATAACCCGCGAAAAAGCAATACGTTTTGCAACCATTGAGCCTCCGAAAAAATCATGCCTCAACTCGATAGATACAATTCTTCGTGAACTGTAATTCTACAACAGGAATATTGTGTCGAGATCTTAAGGATGCTGTATTGGATTTTTACTTAATCTGGCGTTAGAGTCTGCCCTAGGTTTGATTTTACAAGGTTCTGAAGGGTGCATCCCACCTTTACAAGTTACCCCACCCTGCGGGAAGAGCAAAGCTCTACATCCCCCAGCCCCTTCTCCCATAATGGGAGAAGGGGAGCCGGATTCAAAGTCTCTCTCCCGCTCTGGCAGGGGGATTTAGGGTGTAGCTTGCTTCCCGCAGGGTGGGCTACGAACCTGGGATGCACCCGTTCTGAAGCATAACTGCCCAGGGTTAGGGTAGTGCCACGCTCAAGAAATTAAGATTTTTTCAAGGTGATTCTTGACTTAAGTCAAGGCTCTTTGTCTGGTATTTCTTCTACCGTGAAGACGGTTCTTTGGAGAGAGAAAAAGGACGGTTTTTATAGCCGGATGCGAGTTTAAATAACTTAAAACTCCGCACTTTTCTCTCTAATCAAGACGTGACACTGAATTGATACCTATGGCTAATCCAACCTTTGACATTCCCGTATCCGCGCGATCACGCACCTGGCGCTTTGGCCTGCCGGCCTGGCTGGTGCTGATCTGCGTGGTAACGTTTACCGTTCTTCTCTCTGCTGGGGCCGCTATTTATAAGAATGCTCCCCCCATACCAGCCGCTGTGGTATCTCCTCAGCAGGACGTCATTCTGACTCGGGCCGACATCCAAACTGGCCAGGAAACCTACCTGGCGCGGGGTGGTCAGCACATTGGCAGCATTTGGGGCCACGGCAGCTACCTCGCCCCCGACTGGACGGCGGATGTGCTGCATCGCTGGGGTCTGGCTACCGCTGGTGTGCTGTACAACGGCGATGCTGACTTCTCCCAGGCCGATCTTGATGCCCTGCCTGAGGTGGAGCGGGCTCTGTTGCAGGCCAGAGTGCGCCAGGAGTTTAAGCCCAACCGCTACGACTCCGATACGGACGCCTTGACCCTAACCGCGGCCCAAACCCAGGGCCTGGAGAAGGTCTTTGTTGACTATCAAACCCTGCTATCTAAGGGGTCGAGGGTGCATTCCATCCCTAGCGAATGGTTCACCGATGCGGGTCAGCAGCGTCATGTGACGGCCTTCTTCGCCTGGACAGCCTGGGTTGCCGCGGCCAATCGGCCTAATTCGCCCCTGTCCTACACGGCCAACTGGCCCCACGACGACCTGATTGGCAACCAGGCCCCAGGCCAGTTTGTGGTCTGGTCGATTGTGTCGGTAATTGTCTTAATTGCCGCGATCGCCCTCTTCCTCTTCGTTTACCTCACCCAGGAAGACGCTGAGGAAATTCAGCCTGTGGCCAACCGCCCGGCCATTCGCATCGCTACGCCTAGTCAGAAGGTGACTACCCTGTTCTTTGGGGTGGCTATGGCCTTATTTCTGGTGCAAATTTTGATGGGCATGGTCACCGCTCACTATGCGGTAGAAGGGGATGGCTTCTATGGCGTACCCATTCAAGACTACCTACCCTACGCCGCCTCCCGTACCTGGCACCTGCAGCTGGCGGTATTCTGGATTGCGACCTGCTGGCTGGCGGCGGGGCTGTACTTTGGCCCTCGCTTTGGCAAACATGAACCCAAGGGGCAAGCCTGGGGCAACGGTGTATTGCTGGCTGCCCTGACCGTGGTAGTTGTAGGCTCTCTGGTCGGAGCCTGGGCCGGGGTGCAGGGCTACCTAGATGGGGGCGACAAAAGCTTCTGGTTTGGCCACCAGGGCTATGAGTATGTAGAACTGGGCCGCCTCTGGCAACTGCTGCTGATTGGTGGCATGGTGTTCTGGCTCTGGCTGATGTTCCGGGCGTTGCGTCCTGCCCTCAAAGCTGAAGGCAGCAAGACCGGCCTGAACCACTTCTTCCTCTACAGTGCCATCACCATTCCCCTGTTCTATGCCTCTGGGTTGATGTACACCAACCATACCCCGGTCAGTGTGGCCGAATACTGGCGCTGGTGGGTGGTGCATCTGTGGGTAGAGGGTTTCTTTGAGGTGTTTGCCACCGTGGCGATCGCCTACCTCTGTAGCGAACTGGGCTTCTTGAAGCGTTCTTCAGCCCTACGAGCCACCTACCTGACCACCATTCTGTACCTGGGTAGCGGGGTAATTGGCACCCTGCACCACCTTTACTTCACCGGGACGCCTGTGTTTATTGCCGCTATGGGCTCGGTGGCCTCGGCCTTAGAGGTCGTGCCCCTCACCCTAATTGGCTTTGAGGTGGTCAAGTCCATGCGCCTGTCTCAGGAAGCTCAGGGCTTTTATCGGATGCCCCTGAAGTTCTTCATCGCCACCTGCTTCTGGAACCTGGTCGGGGCCGGGGTGTTTGGGTTTCTAATTAACCCGCCCATCGTGCTCTACTACTCCCAGGGCATTAACACCACGCCGATTCATGCTCACTCCGCCCTCTACGGGGTGTATGGCTCCCTGGCGATCGCCCTGATGCTGTTTGCCCTGCGGGAAGTGACTCCCGACCGGGCCTGGGATGAGCAAAACTTCAACTTCTCCTTCTGGTGGATTAATGGGGGCCTGGTAACGATGATGGTTTGTGGCCTCATCCCCAACGGCTTCTATCAACTGATGCAGTCGATTAACCACGGCACCTGGTACGCCCGCAGTGCTGAGGTGATTAGCTCTCCCTGGATGCAGTGGACGGTCTGGCTGCGCATCCCCGGCGACATCATTTTCTCCGTGGGAGCGGTCATGCTGGTGTACTGCGTTGGGCGCGCAGTGTTCGGCATTTTCCAGCAACCTACCCAGGCCCAGCCTTTGGAGGCTTTAGCCGCTAAAGAGGGGTAGAAGCGTAGGACGGCCTATGCTCTGAGTTCCGCCTAACCAATGGCCCCTGGGCGTGCGGGTGCACGCCCAGGGGCCAGATGGGTAGCGACTCCCCTCACCATCCTGACCACCCCTTACCCGACCCAAGGCGGCTAACCATGACGACCTTCAAACTCAACGACACCGTAGGCGAGATCGTGCGCAGCCATCCTGCCCTGTCTCGACTGTTTGAGCAGGCCCAGGTAGATTATTGCTGTGGCGGACAGCGCACCCTGGCAGAAGCCTGCGCTAAGCGAGGGATTGATGTGCAAGCCTTTTTAGCCCAACTGGAGGACTTCGCCACTACCGAACCCGCCCCCACTCTCAACCTCAACGCCCTTTCTCTAACGGAACTAGCCGACCATATCGAGCGCTTGCACCACGCCTACTTACACGAAGAACTGCCCCGTTTAGAGAAACTGGTTACGAAGGTGGCCAGGGTGCATGGGGAGAAAGAGCCTCGGTTAATACAAATTCAGCAAATCTTTCTGATGCTTGCGGCGGAACTGACCCATCACCTGATGAAGGAAGAGCAGGTACTTTTTCCGCTGATTCGTCGGATTGAGGCGAGTGCGTTGCTGCCTATGTCCCACTGTGGCAGCGTGGCCAACCCCATTCGACGGATGGAGGTCGAGCATACCGAAGCGGGTGACGCTCTGGCCCAACTGCGCCAGCTCACCGACGACTACACCCCGCCCGACTGGGCTTGCAACACCTATCGCGCCCTGTTCAACGCCCTGGCCACCTTTGAGCAAGACATGCACCAGCATGTCCACAAGGAAAATAATCTGCTGTTTCCGAGGGCGATCGCCCTGGAGCAGACCAAAGCCCAGGCGCTTCAAGCTCTTTTCATCCTGGGTTAACGGGGGAGCGCAGCGGGGTAAAGGCTCAACCCATCGCCCCGATCCTGCCCCCGGTGTCTTAATGCCCTTGCCAGGGCCAACGTTTGGTTGTCTATTTGTTTCGACTTTGATTCATTCCCCTGACGTAGGCAGATGAACCAGGTTCTCTGCAAAAGGAGTTGCTTCCATGCTGAACCGTCTTTACGGGTCACCCCCTATCCTGCAACGGCTTTTCCCGGTGGCGAAGCTAGTGCAGCCCCTACTGCTTAGCCTCTTGCTCTTAATGTTGAGTGGTCTGCCCCGCGCCTGGATGCCCACCGCCCTGGCCGCCGATATTCCCTCCGTCCAGCCTGATGTGCGGTTTAAGCTGCGCACCGACATTGGCGAGGGCAAGCTAATTTTTGCGGGCATTGGCGGCAAAATCAATAACCAGGCCAACCCCGACCTTACCGTTAAGGTGGGCGATGTCGTGCAAATTACCCTCATCGACGGCGATGGGGCCGAGCACGATGTCACCATTCCAGAGTTCAACACCCAGTCCGATAAGGTGGTCGGTAAAGGATCCAGTTCAGTCATTGTTTTCCGCGCCGACAAGGAAGGTATTTTCGACTACTTTTGCTCTATCCCTGGCCATGTGCAGGCGGGTATGATTGGCAAACTCGTAGTGCAGGGAGAAACCACTGACACCGTTGCCGATACAGGCAAAACCGTGGATGTGACTCAGTTGCCTACAAATGTGCCGAAATCAGTCGGCAATCGCCCTCCCAAACATGTCCGTCTCGATCTTGAAACCGTGGAAGAGCGGGGCAAACTGGCGGACAACACCACCTACAACTACTGGACCTTTAACCACAAGGTGCCTGGCCCCATGCTGCGGGTGCGGGTGGGCGACACCGTAGAAGTGCACCTGAAGAACCACAAAACCAGCCGCATGATCCACTCTGTGGACTTCCACGCCGTCACTGGGCCGGGTGGGGGAGCGGTGATGACCCAAGCCTCCCCTGGCGAGGAAAAAGTCTTCACCTTCACCGCGCTGAACCCGGGGTTATTTGTTTACCACTGCGCCACGCCCATGGTGGCCCACCATATCACCAACGGGATGTACGGCATGATTCTGGTAGAACCCGAAGGAGGACTGCCCCCTGTAGACCGGGAGTTCTACGTGATGCAGGGTGAAATTTACACCGTAGAACCCCACGGCAACCGAGGCAACCTGGAGTTCAGCGTCGATAAGCTGCTCAGCGAGGAGCCAGAATACTTTGTCTTCAATGGGGCCGAGGCGGCACTGAAAAACCACCACCCCCTCAACGCCAAAGTGGGTGACACCATCCGCATTTTCTTTGGGGTTGGCGGGCCGAACTACACCTCCTCCTTTCACGTCATTGGCGAAATTATGGATCGGGTGTATGAGCAGGCTTCCTTAACCAGTCCCCCCCTCACGGATGTCCAGACCACCACCGTGCCCCCCGGTGGAGCCACCATGGTGGAACTCAAGCTGGATGTACCGGGCAACTTCCTGCTGGTTGACCACGCTCTGTCTCGCCTGGAAAAAGGCCTGGTGGGCACCTTGGTGGTAGAAGGTAGCGACCTCGCCAACCTCTACCATGCCGGGCCAGACGGAGCCGTTGCTGCCACCCAGTCCCGGCATCTCGGTTTTCTACACCCTTCGACTCCGTAGCCGTTGTGGAGGATTGTCACCCTGACAATCCTCCTCCTGACAGCGCGTCCTAGCCGCGTGAGGTACAGTCTGCGGCCTAGGACGCGAGGTTTCATGGCAATTCATGGGCCTCACTAGCTTCAAAACCGCTGTACCTTGACCGAATCCTGTTCTCTTTCAAGGTTTCACAATGCTTGAAACAACCATCGACAAGATTTCTGAATTGTCGAAGTCTAAGATCGAACTGCTCCAGGCCAGTCCCCTGCGTTATTTTGTGCTGGCCATGCTAGCCGGGATGTATGTAGGGTTTGGGATTATTCTGATTTTTTCCATTGGCGCGCCCCTGAGTGAAGCCCACGCCGTAGGCACCAAAGCCCTGATGGGAGCCTCCTTTGGGGTCGCCTTATCTTTGGTGATATTTGCTGGGTCGGAGCTATTTACCGGCAACAACCTGGTGATGACCATCGGCAGCCTCAACCAGCGTATCTCCTGGCAGCATACCCTGAAACTGTGGGGGGTTTGCTGGCTGGGTAATCTGGCCGGGTCATTGCTGCTGGCCTACCTGGTGTTGCAGGCCGGGGTGACCAACAAAGGCCCCGTCGCCGACTTTGTCACCCAAATTGCCACCAGCAAAATGAATGCCCCTGTCAGCGAGCTCTTCTTCCGCGGCATTCTCTGCAACATTTTGGTTTGCCTCTCGGTGTGGCTGGCCCTCAAAATGCAGGATGAAACCGCCAAGCTAATCATGATCTTCTGGTGTCTGTTTGCCTTCATTGGCTCTGGGTTTGAGCACAGTGTGGCCAATATGACCCTGCTGGGCCTGGGGCTGTTGATACCCCACCCAGATACCGTGACCTGGCTAGGCTTTTTCCACAACTTGATTCCGGTGACCCTGGGTAACATAGTCGGTGGAGCAGTGTTTGTGGGGGCGGCTTACTGGTACATTGCCAGCAATATCCGTCGCCCAAAGCCCCAACCGGAAGATCCCATCAGCTTCAACGGCAACGGTTCCGCCACCACCCTACCCAGCCCTAGCCCAGCCACCAACGGCAACCAACCGTCTAAAGCCTAATCTTCCGGTATCCTAAATTGTTGCAGTCAATCAGGAGGGATAGAGGGAAACAAGGATAGTAAGGTGACCCTTGGGCCCATCCCTCCATTCCTCCTTTTTGATTTCCTCTGCATGCCTTCACCTACAACAGCCCCCTATGATCTCTACCTCCTATGATGTCGCCATTGTTGGCGGCGGCTCCGCCGGTATTACCGTGGCCTCCCGTCTGCGGAATCGCAATAGTAACCTGTCAATTGCCCTGGTGGAGCCCTCCCCCAAGCATTACTATCAACCCCTCTGGACTCTGGTAGGGGGCGGTGTTACCCCCTTCAGCGCCACAGAACGCGACCAGGCGTCGCTGATTCCGCCAGGGGTCACCTGGTTACAAGACCGGGTAACCGCCTTCAATCCTGAGGCTAACCAGATCCACACCGCGCAGACGGGTACGGTTCACTATCGCTATCTGGTGGTCTGTCCCGGCATTCAAATTGACTGGGATCACATCGAGGGCTTATCCGCCACCCTGGGGCAGCACGGGGTCTGCTCTAACTATTCCAAAACTACCGTTGGGCGAACCTGGGACTTCCTACAGCAGTTCAAGGGTGGCACCGCCCTATTCACGTTTCCCAGCACCCCCATTAAGTGTGCCGGGGCACCGCAAAAAATCATGTATCTGGCTGAACACCTCTGCCGGATGCGGGGCATTCGCGATCGCAGCCAGATTATCTTTGTGTCTGCAGCTGGCAGCATCTTCCCTGTGGACAAATATGCCAAAGCCCTAAATCAAATTATTCAAGAACGCAATATTCAAACTATGTTTGGCTATAACCTGGAAAAGGTAGATGGCCCCAACCAAAAAGCCTGGTTTAGAAACCTGCACACCCAAGAACTCCAGGTCATGGACTTTGATTTGCTCCATGTGGCTCCACCCATGAGCGCTCCAGACTTTATCAAACACAGTCCTCTGGCCAATAAGGCTGGCTGGGTCGAGGTTGATCAACACACCACTCAGCATGTGCGGTATGACAACATTTTTAGCCTGGGAGATGCCAGCAGCCTGCCCACCTCCAAAACCGCAGCCGCTGTGAGAAAACAGGCCCCTGTGTTGGTCGATCATCTACTGGCCACAATGCACCAGACTGCTGCCGCCGCCGCCTACAACGGCTATACTTCCTGCCCTCTGGTAACGGGCTACGGCAAGCTCATTCTGGCTGAGTTTGACTACGATAAACGACCAGCCGAAACATTCCCGGTTGATCAAAGCCAGGAACGGCGATCCATGTATCTGCTAAAAAAACATGGCTTCCCATTCCTATACTGGAACGGCATGTTAAAAGGAATTCTGTAAGCCTGGTTGGCCTAAAGGCATTGGACATGGCTGAGGGGCACACTCAGCCTTTTTGTTGAGCCTATTAATTTATGAGGGCATGATTCGTCGCTGCTCAGCGCGTTGACGGGGTAGCTTTGGCTCGTGTTGCTCCGCCTGTCTGATAAGACTTTTCATCGGGCCAACTTACTTATCCGTTGGCCTGCATTGGCTGAATCAGGTATGGTGAAGGCACTTGAGTTCTGCTGCCCCTTGCGTCCATGTATTCTCAACCGACCCGCAAACGTTTTGGTCAGCACTGGCTGAGGAGCGACGCCATCCTCCAGGCTATTCTGCAAGCGGCGGCGGTCACTCGGCAGGACTGTGTCTTAGAAATTGGGCCGGGTACGGGGGTTCTCACCCAGGATTTGTTAGCTCTAGCTAAGGCGGTAATTGCCGTTGAAATCGACCGAGACCTGTGCCGCAAGCTATCGCAGCAGTTTGCTAAGCAGGACAATTTTAAGCTGGTGCAGGGTGATATTTTAGACCTGGATTTAACCCTAATTGACGCTGAGCAGACCGCGTCCTTTGGCACGCCTAACGTTTCCTTTGGCACGCCTAATAAGGTAGTGGCCAACATTCCTTACTACATCACTGGGCCAATTTTAGAGAAGCTGTTAGGGACAATAACGCAGCCCAACCCCTGTCCATATCAAACTATTGTGTTGCTGGTGCAGAGGGAGGTGGCAGAACGACTCTACGCTAAACCAGGCTCTAGAGCCTTTGGGGCGCTGTCAGTGCGGGTTCAATACCTGGCAGCTTGTGAGCTGGTTTGCCCCGTACCGGCTAGCGCCTTTCAGCCGCCGCCCAAGGTAGATTCCGCTGTGGTGCGGCTGACGCCCCGGCACCTGGCTCTAGAAGCGGACGATCCGGTCAAGTTGGAACACTTGGTCAAGCTGGGGTTTGCCAGCAAACGCAAAATGTTGCGTAATAACCTAAAAGGAGTTGTAGACCGCGATGATCTCGCTATGCTGATGACAGACCTGGCTATTGCTGAAACAGCTCGAGCTGAGGATCTGAGCGTGGAGCAATGGGTGTCTTTGAGTAATCAACTGAGCTGTTTTTAAGACCACTATGACTCGTCCAAGCGATAACAACCCCAAACCTAAAAAATCGGCCCTAGAGAAATCCATTATTTCCCTAGAGCCAGGTACATTAGTGCTAATTATCAGTTTGCTAATTCTGCTGCCATTACTGTTGACCGGCTTCATTTCTCATTAGGGGGAGCGCTACAATCCTGTAGCGGTTGTTTAGGATCTCCATGCGCCTGTACTCGTTGTTAGCTGCGGCAAAAATTAATTTGTACCTGGAGATTGTGGGTAGCCGCCCCGATGGCTTCCATGAGTTAATCATGGTGATGCAGAGCATTAGCCTGGCTGATCGGGTAACCGTGCGTAGCATTGGCGTGGATGAGATTCGGGTACGGTGCAAGCACCCCCTGGTGCCAGCCGACCAGAGCAATTTGGCCTACCGGGCGGCAGCGCTGTTGGTTGAGAAATTTCCAGGCGTGATAGCCAAACTGGGTGGGGTTGAGATCACCCTGGAAAAGCAGATTCCGGTTGGCGCTGGGCTGGCGGGCGGTTCAGGCAATGCGGCAGCGGTGCTCGTCGGCCTAGATCTGCTATGGCAGTTGGGGTTAACCCAGGGAGAATTGCAGGTATTAGGGGCAGAACTGGGGTCAGATGTCCCGTTCTGTATTAGCGGGGGAACCGCGATAGCCACGGGTCGCGGCGAGCAACTGGATCCGCTCCAGGGAGTTAATGCTCTCCATGTCGTGCTGGCCAAGTACGAGTCGGAGCTGGTTTCAACGCCCTGGGCCTACCAGGCCTACCGAGCCCAGTTCAGCAATACCTACATGGCTGACGTGGCAGAATTTGAGGCGAGGCGCTCTCAGGTGCGCTCTGGCGCTATGGTATCGGCTCTGGCCCACCACAACAGCACAGCCATTGGCCAACAGCTCACCAATGATCTGGAGAAAGTAGTCTTACCTGCCCACCCCAAAACCGCTGAATTAAAAGCGATCATGACCAGTTTGGGAGGGTTAGGCACGTTAATGTCGGGGTCTGGCCCAACTGTGTTCACCCTGGTAGACTCCCAAGCTGAGGCCGATGCTATTGCTCAACAGGTCAAGGTCAAACTTCCTGACCCTGACCTGGGCGTATGGACAGCCCAATTTGTACCCACCGGCGTGCAACTGGCCCCTTGACCCCTGCCCTCGAACCCAATGGAGGTAGTTATGACCGAGGAAACGCCGCCCCTGAACGATAGGGAACTTGCCCCTGTCAGCAAAATTCTCAAGTGCTTCAGCGGTGCCTTCATGGCCGCTATCATTGCGTTGCTGGCCTATCGGTTGATGGTGGGAATTGCCGCTACCTTTGCAGCTAAGCCGATTCTGTCAGATAATCCAGCCGTTGTGAATATTGCTGCCGCAGTGCGCACCCTGGTCGTGGGTATGGTGGCCCTAGGCGCGGGGGTCTTTGGTTTGGCTGGGTTGGGATTGTTCTTGCTGGGCGTACAACTGGCTGTGCAGCGGTTGACCCAAAAGCCTGCCAGTTAAATGGTTCTAACCCCCTCCCAACCCTTAGGATGAAGATAGAGAGCGTAGTTGTCCAAAGGCAAGAAAATACAGCGGTATGGTGGCTCAAAAATTAGACCAACTCAAGGCTTTACTGGCCGATATGGATCGGGTGTTAATTGCCTATTCAGGCGGCATTGATAGCACCTTAGTGGCTAAGGTGGCCTATGACCTCCTGGGGCCTGCGGCGCTGGCGGTAACGG
>CAYUBC010000045.1:12079-13057 GCA_964442885.1 uncultured bacterium
TTGGACGATGCCATTGCCCAGGCGGCCCTCATTGGGATTACCCACGAGGTGGTGCAAACCCAGGAGCTAAACAACCCTAACTATGCCAGCAACCCGGTGAATCGGTGCTACTTTTGCAAAAGCGAACTCCATGACACCCTTCGCCCCCTGGCCCTAGAGCGTGGCTATCCCTACGTGGTAGACGGGGTCAATGCCGATGACTTGAGCGACTACCGACCCGGCATTCAGGCGGCCAAGGAACGGGGGGCCCGGTCGCCCCTGGCTGAGGTGGGCATTACCAAGCTAGAGGTACGAGAACTGTCTCGGTGCCTGGGGCTCCCCTGGTGGGATAAACCAGCCCAGCCCTGTTTGAGTTCCCGCTTTCCCTACGGGGAGGCAATTACCGCAGAAAAACTGCATCGGGTAGGGCGGGCTGAACGATATTTGCGGGATTTGGGGTTGCGCACGCTGCGGGTTCGCTCCACAGAAGATACCGCGCGGATCGAAATTCCGGCCAATCTCATTAAAGATTTTATTACCTGTAATGATTTAGACGCCCTAGTTGCAGCCTTCAGGAGCTATGGTTTTACCTATGTCACACTGGATTTAGAAGGCTTCCGAAGCGGTAAGCTGAATCAGGAATTACTCTTTACTACCCCTAGTCGTTAGCGTTACCCGCAGCTATGACCTACTTTATTGCTGGCGATATCGGCGGTACCAAAACCATTTTGCGGTTAGTGGCCACAACGACTGAAACTGTTCCTCCCGCTACACCAATCCCATGCTTTGAGGCAACCTATTCCAGTCAGGCTTATCCTGACTTGGTGCCCATGGTCAAGGAGTTCTTAGGTACAGCGGCAGAAACTATTGGCCAGGCTGTCCAACCACAACGAGCCTGCTTCGCCATCGCTGGCCCGGTCGTTGATAATACCTCCAGCCTAACTAACTTAACCTGGTCACTGGAGGGCGATCGTCTTCAGGAAGAACTAACCCTCAATC
>CAYUBC010000046.1:0-13032 GCA_964442885.1 uncultured bacterium
AGCGCTAAAGCGCTGACTACAAACCCGAACTCTTAGGGTTGACGCTGCACTAGCGGTCTGTCAAGCCTTGATGTGTAGGTTGGGTGAAGCCTTAGCGGAACCCAACCAAACCTGCTAACGACCTCAAAAGCCCATAGCCTTCGCCAGGGTGAGCGGGTCGGGGTTGAGGTCGCCTTTGACCTGGTTGCCGCTGTGGGTAATGGCGGTGTCAGGATCCTTCAGACCGTTGCCGGTGAGCACGCAAACCACCCTGGCTTGGTCGGGAACCTGGTCTTTCACCTTGAGTAGACCGGCTACGGAAGTGGCGCTGGCCGGTTCGCAAAACACCCCTTCCAGAGCCAGCAGGCGGTAGGCATCCAGGATTTCCTCGTCCGTCACGGCGGTAAAGCTGCCCTGGCTGGCATCGCGCACGGCCTCAGCCTGCTTCCAACTGGCGGGGTTGCCAATGCGAATGGCGGTGGCCAGGGTGTGAGGGTCACTAACCACATGGCCCTTAACTAAAGGAGCCGCGCCCGCCGCCTGAAAGCCCATCATCTGGGGCAGGCGGCACTTGCCCTGCTGGTGGTATTCACAAAACCCCATCCAGTAGGCCGTAATGTTGCCCGCATTACCCACGGGAATGCACAGCCAATCGGGGGCATCCCCCATAACATCAACGATTTCAAAGGCGGCGGTTTTTTGGCCTTCCAGCCGGAAGGGGTTGACGGAGTTAACCAGGGTAATGGGATAGTCCTTGGCAAGTTCCTGCACCAGGCGCAGGGCATCGTCAAAGTTGCCCTTGATGGCTAGAACTTCGGCCCCATAGAGCAACGCCTGAGCCAGTTTGCCCAGAGCCACATAGCCATCGGGGATGAGCACAAAGGCTCGCATTCCGCCCCGCCGTGCATAGGCCGCCGCTGCCGCCGAGGTGTTGCCGGTGCTGGCGCAAATCACCGCTTCGGCCCCTGCTTCCTTGGCTTTGGAGAGGGCCATCGTCATGCCTCGATCCTTAAAACTGCCGGTGGGGTTGAGGCCGTCGTACTTAACCCAGACCTTGACGCCGCGCCCGATGCGATCGCCCAGCACCGGCATCGGAATCAGCGGCGTATTACCCTCGCACAGCGTTACCACCGGGGTTTGCGCCGATACAGGCAAATAGGCCCGGTAGGCTTCAATTAGCCCCGGCCAGGGCTGGGTGCCGGGGCCAGGGGTAGCCAGGGCTGGCGTAGGGGCCGAAGGGCGAAAGAGGGGGTTCAAACGTATCGTCACGGTAGGCTCAGAAGTGAAACAATGACTGAGTGACCCGAAGCTGCAACCACCAAGCTGTAAAGTGGCAACCTGAGCATCAGGGCAGCTTAGGCAGAGTTTATACCTTACCAGTCTACCGTGAGCCTTACTTCAAAATAATTTCCTCGGTTGGGTTAGCCAGTTCGACAACTGCCATAGGGCCGTTGAGCCACCCCTGGCTGAGTGGTTTAAGATTGGTCACTGGACAGGAGGATTAAAATAGCTTAACGTTCACACTGAGTATATTTCTCTAGGGTCTTGCCAATGAACGCCCCCGTTGACAGTGCTAATTTGCCGCTAACCGCTTCAACTAATGCGGCTTCTAGGTCTTTTAGAGCGGAAACAGCACCCGCTGACGATGACAAAATTTGCTGGATTGAAGTTCACCAGTCTCCCTACGCGCCGGATCAACAGGTTGAACTTCTGCACTTGCAAGCCGAAGCGGAAGCCCTGCTGCTGCAATTGCAGGCTCTTCAGCAGAAGCGCAGGGCTGGTGTCAGCGGCGCTACTGAGTAAGCCTCAGCCGTTCCCCAGGTTTTTGAAAGGCTGGGGCTGGGTCAGATAACCCCTCTGGATGTTCCACTTTGCACAGGATTAGCTATCCTATGGGGGAATTGTGGGGAGAAGGCCAATGACATATTCAGGCACACCTAATGCAACAGTAGCTACCGGTTCGGCGAAACTAGCAGCGCACTCTAACCGCAAGATTTATGGACTGATGGCCGGGGGTGCCCTGGTGGCTTTAGCGGCGGGGGCTGGCTTTAAGCTGATGCAGGGCGATCGCCCCAGCCAAACCGCTGAAACTGGACTCGATCCCGTTGCCGAAGTGGGTGAACCCACCGCGGCGGCTTTTGGTTCACCCTTTCTGCAGGCGTCGCCAACGCTGAGTTTGGCGGATCCAGGGCTGCTACGGTCTACCTCTCCTCAGGCCCGGGTTGAAACCGTAGCTGCCGGACGGGTTGACCCCTTCGCCCCCCTGGTGAGCGCTAGCCGAGTGCCCACTAAGCCAACCCCGGAAGCGGTGCCTGTTATACCTCCCGCCGCTGTAATCACCGCTCAGCCATTGCCAGTGGTGCCGGTAACCGCCACCCAGAACTTACCGCCCCTGCCCCAGGTAGCGTCGTTGCCGAGCTTGCCCGCTCCCTACGTACCGGGTAGCACCCTCCAGAATGGTGAGGATATCGCCGTTGCGCCAACCACCAGTCCGGTCTTCCAAAGTCTGGTGGAGCAGGTAGCGGTTAGTGGCGTGGTGCAGGTTGGCAACCAGGTTAGTGCCATTGTTACCGAACCTGGCAGCAGCGTGGGTCGCCGGGTTTCCCAGGGAGATGTTGTCGCTGGGGGCCGTATTCGCATTAAAACCATTGATGTGTCTGGGCCAGAGCCCATCGTGGTGCTATCCTACGATGGCCGCGATTATCCTCGCACCGTGGGCAGTGCGGCCATGGTTGGGGCGCTCTAATTAACGGTTCGGCTTTAGGCGACTTCTGAAAAAGAGTTTCCCCAGCGATAGGCAGTGCCCACCTGCATCCTCCAGAAGATGGCACCAGAGGTAGCAGATCTACAATCTGAGTCGGTCTTGTTACACTCAGGCTATTGATTAAAACATAGGGGTAAATCATGGCCAGCACTGAGAATCATCGCCCTAGCGGGCGGGTTCGCGCCCCCAGGCCACTGCAACTCAATGCATCTGCTACCTACGAGTGCCCGGTCTGCCGTCATGGGCAAATTCAAGCCATGGTGCTGATGGATGCCTATGCCTGCAATTTCTGCCGCCATATATTTGAGGCCAACCTCGACCAGCAGACCGTGCACGTTGTCGATGGCGTGCAGCCTATGGGCTGGCGCTGGCAGGGCTGGCGCTGGCAACCCATCTACCAGAGCCCCAACGATATTACGCTGACTCTGTGGGTCGTGGGTCTGGCCCTGGTGGTTTTTCCGGCTGGCCTGGTGGCCCTTGGCGGATATCTCTTCCCGCCTTTGGAGAACACTACCCAGATCAACTGGTCACTCATTTGGGCGTTAGCTACCCTGCTAGTGCATAGCGCGATGGTGGGCTGGTTGATTGCTGAACACTACCAGTTCCCGCCCTACGTGCTGGCTAAAATTCGGCTGCAGCGGCTGCTAGAACGCCTACCTAGCTAAAGGTAACCACCCTAGCTTTCATCTCCTTCCCCATCACCCCTTACCCCCATCACCCCTTACCTCCGCCCCACAAACTCTACCGTGGCCAAATGCACGGTGCCCGGAGCGGCAATATCGAAAACAAGCTCCACAGCGGCTAGCTCCTTCAGCTCAACACCTTGAAATTGCGCTAGAGGGATTCGTAGAGCCGTGGGATAGACCGGGACGTTGCTGGGGGCAGTAGTTGGCCCCAACGACAACAGAGCCGGGGCACTGGTGGGGATATCCACTCGCGTGGCCCGACCAGCCTGGTCATGCAAAACGATCGCCAACGGCGGCGAAGACGATGTCGGCGTGGCTTCAGCGGCTAGGCGCAGTTGCAGACTGTCATACGGGCTGACATCGGGCTGGCTCAAAGGAAAGCGAAGGGATTGGCCAGGGGAATGCCAGTGAATTTTAAGAATAGCCGGAAATTGCGGCTGGGGCCGGGGGATGTTTCCGCAGGGGCTGAAAGGCTGACAGAGGGTTAGCGACAGATTAGGACTGGCGTGGTGGAGATCTGGGCCGCGGCCAGCCCTAAACACGATGTAGCGAGACTCCCCAGGAACGGCCAGATTAGTGAGTACTGGCAGGGTGTAGAGCTGACCAGGGGCTGGTCGGTCGGGGGCGAGTCCTAGCGGAAGGTAGGCATCCGGTTGGGAATCGGGCGGCAGCGCCGCCGCCAGGTAATCCAGGATGTATTGGGTCAGAAAGGTTTCCTGGGCTACCCGCGATAGTCGCTGGCGCGATCGCTGGGGATGACACAGCGCCCCATTGTCGGCCCGGCGATAGTAGTCATCCTCTCCGACGGCGACATTGAAGAAGTTGTGATTGGCCCCCACCAACACCACGGCGGCGGCGGGGGTGCGACGGTGGGCATCCTGGTCGGCGGTTTCAAAGTAGTAGAGGCTGCTGAGGTCGAAAATGTCGCGATCACAGCCGCCGAGCAGCACCACGCTGGGCACATCGGCGAGCTGGTAAGCCTCAGGCTGGCGAGCAATGGCCTGACTGCGGGTAGGGCTGATCAATACCAGGGCAGCTACCAGCCCCATGCCTCCAGCAATGGCCTCAGGGGAGCGATTATCCTGGCGATTGAGGGCGCTGAGAGCCGCTGCCCCACCGCCCATGGAGTGCCCTACCATCGCCAGGGTTGTCCAGTCCACCCGGCCCTGCACCGACAGACCAAAGTCCGTGGCACCGTGGCGATCGGCGGCGGCTAAGCGGGTCAAGTGGTGGTTGATAATCTGCTGGCTGCGCTGGTCGGCCAGTTGATTGCGAGTCTCTGGCATAGCGCCAAAGGTATTGGTAAACGCGCCGTTCAGGTTTGGGATGAGCACCCCATAGCCAGCCTCAGTGAGCACCTGGGCCAGGTAGGCAAAGCCCAGGTCGTAGCGGGTTTCGGTGCCGGGGGGGCAGGGCCACTGACTAGCGCCCTCTGCCGCAAAATGACAGCCTCCGTGGCGGCCATGCAAAATCACCACCAGCGGCCACGCCCCTGCTCCACTGGGAAAACCAATCACCCCGGTAAGCGGCACAGGCATGGTCTGAAACTCCTGGCTCACACCCACCTGGCTGAGGGTTGTGGTACCCAGGTCATACAGCCGCAGATTGGGGTAACGGGCTAACTCTAGCGTCAGTTCACGAGAGGGTAAGGGTACCTGAGCCTGAGTGAGGGGAACAGACTGGAGGGCAACGGATATCGCCATCGCCAGCAGCATTAACCCAAATCGCCAACGCTTCGGCTTCCATCCCAACCTGCCTGGCTCAAAAGCCGCGGCCTTTCCGTTACCCATCGAGTCGCTTTGGCCCGTACATTGCCCCTAAATCATAGTCAGCCTCTCCGGGTATGGCCAGGCCAACCGCAGGTCAATAAGGTTGAGGTTTCGGATCCTGCTATGAACCCGAAACCCCAACCGGCTAGGCTACTCGCCGCTCCTTTTCAGTATCTGCGGCAAAAACGGTGTAGTAGAACCACCCGGCCAACAGCGCCCCCAGGATAGGCGCAACCCAAAACAGCCATAGCTGGCCAAACAGAGGGCCACCCACAAACAGGGCTGGGCCGGTGCTGCGGGCTGGGTTAACCGAGGTATTGGTAACCGGAATGCTGATTAGGTGAATCAGAGTAAGGGACATACCAATGGCGATAGGAGCCAACCCAGCCGGAGCCCGGAAGTCCGTAGCCCCGAGGATAATCATCAAAAAGAAGAAGGTCATCACCACTTCGCAGATGAAGCAGGCCAACAGCCCAAATCCGCCTGGTGAATGCACCCCAAAGCCGTTAGTGGCCAGGGGGTTGCCGGTGCTGGGGTCAATGGCAAACTCCGGCTGGCCAATGGCAATCAGGTAGATGATGCCAGCCCCCACAATGGCACCCAGTACCTGGGCCACAATGTAGGGTAGTAGTTCCCCGCCAGGAAACCGACCGGCGGCCCATAGGCCAAAGGACACGGCTGGGTTCAGGTGGCAACCTGAGATATGGCCAATGGCATAGGCCATAGTCAGCACGGTCAGGCCAAAGGCCAGGGATACCCCTAAAAAACCAAGGCCCAGGTTAAAGCTCTCGGTGGTATCCAAGAACTTACCGGCCAGCACAGCACTGCCACAGCCGCCTAAGACCAGCCATAGAGTGCCTAGAAACTCGGCTAAACAACGCTTTGAAATCGGCATAACTTAAAATTCCTCATTCTGGTTGTACTTGATGCGTGTTAGTCAGCACCCGACTCCCTAACGCCAGTATCAGCTCGTTGGCTTACACCACTGGACTAGGGGTTGACCATAAAGGTTCTATAAAATCCGAAGATTTTTTTCAATACCAAACTCAGATTTATTCCCTAATTCTTAACGGGGCGCAACAGCAGGGCTATGGTGACGCCTTTCTTACGGGTTTCTTATGTTTAAGTCCTACAGTGACGCTACGACCATAGATGGAATGACCAACCTTTTCCCAGCTCTCCTGTGAGGGCTGGTTTTTGTTTGTGGCCCCTGGTATTCTACTCGGAAGTTAACCGTTCACAGTCAATCCCTCTTCTGCAAGCTGTTCTACCCAAGGGAGGACACCCGATGAAATGGCAATCAGGTCGGCGCAGCATCAACATCGAAGACCGACGGGGCATGGGCATACCTGGCGGCCCAGCGGCTGGCGGCATTGGCGCGCTGCTGATGGCCCTGCTAGTGGCCTTTTTAGGCGGAGATCCATCGGTGGTGCTACAGCCTGGGGTGGCGGTTAGCCCCTACGACAATGCTCCCCAGGTGTCTCAGGTGGAGGCTGATGCCACGGCGGATTTTGTCTCTGTGGTGCTGGCAGACACCGAAGATACCTGGAACCAAATTTTTCAGACTGAGCTGGGGGCGGCCTACCAGGAGCCCAACCTGGTGCTTTACTCCGGTGCCACCCAGAGCGCCTGTGGCTTAGGGAAGGCGGCGATGGGGCCGTTTTACTGCCCTGCCGACCAGAAGGTCTACCTGGACATGAGCTTCTTTGAAGACTTGAAATATCGCCACCAGGCCCCAGGCGACTTTGCCCAGGCCTACGTCATTGCCCACGAAATTGGCCACCACGTCCAGAATCAGCTGGGTATCTCTGACCAGGTACGTCGCCTGCAACAGCAGATTAGCCGCACCGACGCCAATGATCTTTCAGTGCGCCTGGAACTTCAGGCCGACTGCTTTGCTGGCGTGTGGGCCCACAACGCCCAGCGCGCCCGCAGCATCCTGGAGGAGGGGGATATCGAAGAGGCCCTCAATGCCGCCAGCCAGATTGGTGATGATCGCCTCCAAATGGAAGCCCGGGGCTACGTCACCCCCGACTCCTTTACCCACGGCTCTGCTGAACAACGCTCTACCTGGTTTTATCGCGGCATCGAAAGCGGCAAAATGGCTCAGTGCAACACCTTCGAGGTGGCCAGGGTGTAAGCGTCAGTTGCCGTGGTGTGGCTTTATCAGTTCTTTATCTTTATCGTCTAGTCTTGCGGAGTGATTGGGGTCAAATTCTAATGTCCCCGAACTACCCCTGGTTTGGAGCCCTAATCCACTGGTTTTGCTGACTGTAATACCGGCTTAACGTCCCAGTTAGCCACTGCGACTCTGAAAATTTTCTGGTTACTAGAAATTACCCGGTGCCTGCTTATGTCTAATCGTAACCGTGCTCATTGCAACCGTGCAGCCACGTCCATGAAGCGGCGGCTGCTTTGGCTGGCAGCCGCGCCAACCCTGGCGGTCGGCATCATCACCCTTGATCATGACAATCTGCTCTGGGCCCAGGCTCCTAATCCTCTGGAAGGGGTAGACATTCCTACCACTCTGGAGGCCGGTAGCAAACTAGCTATCGAGAGCTCTGAGACGATGCGCAACGTAAATGAAGCCCTGCAATCTCGCTTTGCTGACCAGTTTGGCGATGTTCAGGTGGACGTGGCCTACAGCAACTCTGACCAGGCCGTGCAGGCGCTGACCGACGGCACCGTGAACTTGGCGGCCATTGGTCGCAGCCTAACCGAGGCCGAAGTCCAGGCTGGCCTGACAGAGGTGCCCCTAACTCGCCATAAAATCGCCATCGTCATTGGCCCTGAGAACCCGTTCAACGGCAGTTTGACCATTGAGCAGTTCGCCCAAATTTTTCGCGGTGACATCACCAACTGGGCAGAGGTCGGTGGCCCCGATGCGCCCATCGTGCTGGTTGATCGACCAGCCACCAGCGATACTCGTCAGGCCTTCCGCAACTATCCAGTGTTCCAAACGGCTCCTTTTGAGGCCGCCCCTGGGGCCACCCGACTTCAGGAAGACAGCACCGAGGCGGTAGCTAAGGATCTGGGCTCAACGGGGATTAGTTACACCATTGCTGAACAGGCCATCGACAACCCTGCCGTCAAAATCGTGCCGATGCACGATACGTTGCCTGACGACCCGCGTTATCCCTTCTCCCAGCCGTTGGCCTACGTTTACCGGGCAGCGGAACCTACCCCCGCCGCCCTGGCGTTTTTGGGTTACGCCACCAATCCTGAGAACGCAGCCGTAATTGAAGCTGCCCGCGCTGCCGCCGCCGATACTGCCGCTGCCGGGGCCACCGCCGACACGGGCACGGCTGCCGCTCCTACTACCACCGAAACCCCCGCCGCAACTGAAGCCCCCGCCGCAACCGAAACCCCTGCTGCTACGCAAGATCCTACGGTTACCGAAGCAGAAGAACCGGCGGCGGTGGCCACGCCTAATCGGGGCGTGCCCTGGTGGCCCTGGCTGCTGGCCTTGCCAGTTTTGGGTGGTTTGCTGTGGTGGCTATTGCGAGGCGCGGCCCCGGTAGCCGCCCCGCTAGCCGCCCCGCTAGTGAGTGAGCCTGATCGCCGGATTATTCTCACCCCTCGCAACTGCCGGGATGCCTACGCCTACTGGGAACTACCTGAAGCTGAGGTGGCGGCGCTGCGGCGGCAGAACTATAGCCTGGCCCTCAAGCTGCACGATGTTACTGACATTGCCAATGTGGATCAGCAGCCGCCCCATAGCACCCGGCAATTTCCCTGCGACACGGTGGCGGTGGGCGACCAGCACCTGCCCGTCCCCGTTGACAACCGCGACTATCTGGTGGAGCTAGGCTACGTGGATAGTGACAACGCCTGGCATGCCCTGGCTCGGTCGGCCCACGTGCGAGTGCCCGCCTGCCCTAGCGTGGTGGGTCATCAAGCTGTGGGTGTGGGAGCCGCCGCTGCCGGTGCTGTAGCCGGTGCCGCCCTGGCGCAACCGCCGGTAGCCAGTGAGCCAGCCCGGGTGATTTTGACCCCGCGCGATTGTCGCCAGGCCTACGCCTACTGGGAAATTCCCGTGCAGGAGGTGGATCGCCTGCGGGCCGACCGTCGCAGTCTGAAAGTTAGACTGTATGACGTAACTGAACTGCCGGGCGGGCCAGCTAACGGACACAACAGCCTGCAAGAATTTGACGCTGAGCTAACGGCCCAGGGTGACCTGCACCTGCCCATTGCCGTGGATGATCGGGATTACCTGGTGGAAATTGGCTACGTAGATGGCCTGGGGCACTGGCAAACTCTGGCTAAGGCAGATTCTGTGCGAGTGCCTGCCTGCGCTGATCCTGTGTCTCTGGTGCCCAGTGCGGCAGCCGCTGCTAAGTTTACTCCTGCGCCAACTAACGGCAGTGGGCAGGGGGCTGGCACCCTGGATGGCTTGCGCAGCAAGGCTTCTGAGCTGACCAGTACGGTCGGGCAGGCTACCACCAACCTGGTGGAGGGGGCAGGCACCGTTACCGGAGCCGCCGTGGCCAGTAGTGCAGCGGCGGTGGCTGGCCTGGGGGCCGCCGCTCGGTCGGTTCTTGACCGCTCGACGGGCTCGGTTGACGTTGAGGCCGCACCGACCTCTGGCATTGGCACCCGTTCTGACCTGGGCGCTGAGAGTAAGATTATTCTCGTGCCTCGCGGTACCAACACCGCCTATGCCTACTGGGAAGCCGCTGACGTCCACAAGCAAGCCCTTAAGAACCAGGGAGGCCGCGCCCTGGCCCTGCGCATCCACGATGCCACCAACCTGGAGCTAGACTACCAGGCTCCCCACAGCACCCAGGAATATATCCTGCAAGACGGTGACCAGGACAAGCATGTGCTCATCCCCGTGCCGGATCGCGACTACGTGGCGGAGCTTGGCTACCTTACCGACAGCGGCGAGTGGCTTCAATTAATTCGCTCCTTACACGTGCGTGTGCCCCAAGGTTAGCCCCTCAGGTTTAACCTCCGTCTGCCTCAGTCTTAACCTCCAAATGGTTGGCTGACTGAGGTGATCTAACATTCCGTAGCTACTTATTGGAAAAGGATGTAACGTTCATGGGACTCTTTTTTGACGTTCTAAGCTCGATCAACAACCCCAATCAGCAGGGCAGCGTTGAGCAACTGGGCTCGGTATTTGAATCGGTTCAGCAACTCACCAACAACCAGGGGATGAATGCCGATCAAATGTCCTCTGTGCTCAATGCCCTGGGTGGAGCACTCCAACCGGCACTCAAGCAGCAGGCTGGTGCCATGGGAGCCGGGTCCTTAGACAGCATGATTGGCAAACTGGCTGGCCCTGGTGGTTTGGCGGCGCTACAGTCGGCCATTCCTCCCCAAATGCAGCAGCAGCTGATTCAGTCTGTAGCGCAAAAAAGCGGCCTCAACGCGGGCATGGTGCAGTCGATGCTGCCGAAGATGTTGCCCGTGGTTATGGGTCTACTGGGGATGGGTGCAACTAAGCCAGGTGCTAGCGGCGGCAATGGCCTGCTTAATGCCTTTCTTAACTCCAACGATGCCAGCGGCACCGACCTGGGCACCGTGATGAAATTTGCAGGCCGGTTCCTCAATCCTCCCGCCTAGGCGTTACTAGCCTCGGTACTCTAGGGTACAAGTCGTTCTAATATCCCCTCCTGGGAGGGCTAGGGGTGGGGCAATCGCCTGGCTCATCAGCAATGCTTGCGGGGTGGGTCAGTCAAAGCCAGCCTGGCCATTCGCCGGGTCTGGAAACGGGTATCCCATAGCCGTGTTGACCCACCCCGCCCTCCGGGCACTCCTGCCCAGGGAGAAGACGGTATTATCCCGAACTGAGGTTACTCCCAAGCTGAGGTTACTTAGGAGATTTCCAAAAAAGAAGATACCCGCTAATTAGGTTTTCTACTTAGAGGTGCAGAAACTTCTCTAGCGCTGCTACTAGCGCCGGGGGCCAGCGCCGTACCTGTTCTACCCAGGCCAAATCCTTGTAGCGTCCGTCTAGGCCCACTACAGCCACCCAGTTACTCTCGGCCTCCCCCGGCTGACCGGCCACCCACAGGGCGGCAGTCAGGGCGGCGCGGGCGTCGGCAAAGTTTGGGTAGCGCCGAGTCAGGCTGCGAAATTGGCGAATCGCTTCCTCGGCGTGGCCCAGTTGATACTCAGCCAGGGCCGCATTCATGCGAGCAAAGGCAAATTTGGGGTCAAGCGCCTCGGCCTGCTGATAATCTGCCAGAGCGGCCTCCCACTGGCCCAGCCCAGCTTTGGCATTGCCGCGATTGTTGTAGGCGGCTGGGTCGTCGGGAGTAAGCGCCAGAACCCTGGTGTAGTCTGCGATAGCCGCCTGCCAGCGGCCCAGCCCTTCCAGCGCCGCTCCCCGGTTGAGATAGGCATTGGGTTCCTCTGGGGCCAGGGCAATGGCCTGGTCATAGTCCGCCAGGGCCTCCAGGAGTTGGTTTTGGCTCACCCGCACATTGCCCCGATTGCTCCAGAGGGCTGCTTCTTCAGGCAAATACTCCAGTAGCTCGCTCCAGTAGCCCTCGGCCTCCCCAAACTTACCCTGATGAGAGGCGGTAAAAGCCTTCTGGCGCAGTTCTGCAATAGCCTGCACCTGCTCGGCTGAGAAGTTACGCTGGGCTACTGCTGGCCCAGCCACTCCCAGCCAGCACCACAGGCACAAAACTCCAATTAATACGTGTTTTAACCTATCCCGCCTGATCATCCGCACTACTCCTGTATTGCCAACGGCGTCTGATCTCCTGGCTCCCTTAGCCCTGTCTCTTTCCTGATTATGAAGGAAGTCGTTCCCTAACGCACCCTCGTTCCCTGGGAACTATCCGTAATAATCCTTACGGCTAATGACGACACCCCACGGTTCAGATTAAGCTGGTAAAGCCTGTGATTTTGCAGAGCGCGCGATCGCCAAACCGGCCCTGATGGGTTAAATTCTCAGGAGAAGTTATGGTCAATCCTAGCGCTTCCCCAGAAGCCACCCCAATTCTTCAGCTACTTGCGGACTACAGTTTTGATACTGACAACTGCCGGACTGAAACCGTTGTGGCTGGCTGGTTACAACAGTTCGATGCGGCTTGGGTGAGCCAGGCCATTACTGAGGCGCTCTATCAGGGGCGCTATAAGCTGGTTTCCGTGGAGCATATCTTGCAGCTTTGGCAGCGTCGTGGGCACCCGCTCCGCC
Organism: uncultured bacterium; assembly: GCA_964442885.1. Taxonomy (GTDB): domain Bacteria; phylum Cyanobacteriota; class Cyanobacteriia; order Phormidesmidales; family Phormidesmidaceae; genus Nodosilinea. The sequence continues at coordinate 12,352 of CAYUBC010000046.1, forward strand.
ACTTCAACCGAGAATTTGAGTCCATTATTCTGGGGCAGACCTTGCTCTGTCCGCCGCCGCTGCCGGACGTCAGCCGACCTGCGCTGGTGAAGCCCCTCGCCCAGGCTACCCCTGCAGCCTCCCCAGAAGACACGGCCCAGCCCGATCTGACACCCGGCCAGGAAGAAGTAGCCGTTCAACGGCCTGAGTTAGACGTTTTTCTCCAGGAGGCGGTGCCTGAAGAAGCAGTGGCCGTGGCTACCGCCCAGGCTGCCGAATCCCCATTGGCGGAAGGCATTCCCCGCTTTCGCCCGCTCACCCCTGATTTGTCTTCGGAGCTAGCGACCACCTGGGCCTCAGCGGAGAGCATTCAACCCTTTGTGCCGCAACTGGAGTCGTCGGAATTTCATCAGCGCCTTAAGGCCGTGGTAGACGGAACCTTTGCAGAAAACTAGTGCTTAGTCAAAAAAATAATGGCGGGTGAATTCTTTGCAGAAACTTTGTTCGATCCACACTCTAACCGCCTCTGCCCGTCAATAAATAATTGACTGACCACTAGCGCAGCGTCAAGACTAAAAATTAGGGATCTCCTAGGTTGAGTAGATCGAAAAAGCTTCTCTCCGCATTGACTCTGCCCTCACCCCAGCCCCCTCTCCCAAGCTTGGGAGAGGGGCTTTGAGTTTTTCTGGCTCCCCTTCTCCC
>CAYUBC010000047.1:0-13023 GCA_964442885.1 uncultured bacterium
CGCACCACTCGAAAGGTTGCCACCAGTCCATATAACGGCTCCCATCCATGCAAGCAAGAAGAGGACAGCAGCTACAAGTGAGTGTACTTGTGCTTTGGTATGTTCCGCCATATTAGAACTCCTTGAACCGATTGCTCATCCTGTGGAAGTACCCTTCTGGAGAGCATTATAGGCAAGCTTTGGCCGCTCTCTCATCCCCCATGTGGTTAACATTTCAGCTACTTCTGCTTAAGTCTCGCCTTTAAATGCCTTGATGGTCTTAATACTCTATAAGCCAAGAATATGCTGCTTCATCAGTCGTCTGGTTCAATGATTGCGACTCATCGACTAATCAAATTTCACTCAAATGGTTGCAGGCTTGTGTTGGGTTTAGTATGACTAGACATTGGTGAATGAGCATCGATCGCTTGGGCCTTGTCCGATCGGGCACCTAATTTGGGCCAAATCATGACCGATCGGGCAATATCAAGATTGATTTCGGTACTGTAGTAGTGGAATGATTCATATCCTCAAATACCTATGCGATGGTCTATCAGGTCAGGTCAGCAATTGAACCCCATCCCAGCAGGTTGGAGATGGCTAAAATGCCGAGTTCAGAGGTTCATAACTCGCTTTAAATCGTGCCCAGAATCAACCGACTATTTAATTTGGCGACAGCAGTTTTTCCTCAAGCGACTGCGTTTGGGTCTACGATTAGGAGTATTTTGGTCTTTGATAGTAGCAATTACAGGGACTCACTCTGTTTTGGCTGATATTGACGAATTGAGAGCAGATTTTCTCAAATTCTTTGGCGATGCATCGATTGCTGATTCTCTTCAAAGGGCAACGATTGTTTATAACTCTGTCGCACTGACTCTCCTGATACTTTGTTTAATTGGATGGCGAACCGCATGGGGGAAACGACATCCCGCTCTGTTGTTTCTAGTCTTTGCCTGTTCGCTCAATGAGTTTCTTGGGCAGATAATTACAACCTTCTTTCAGATTCCGCTAACACCCGATACGCTCATCTTTCTGGCGATCGCCATTTTTATTCCTGTGCGTTGGCGGCTGCATCTGATTTCACAAGCTTTGCCGATCGTTTATTATGCAATGGTTTATCCAGTTATTGGGCTAACAACCTTAGGAACAACAGATACCTTCAAGCTATATACAGGAGGAACAATTATCGAGATCGCTTGGGTTTCCTCTGTTAGCATTCTTGCTGTGTATTTGTATGAACGGTTAAAGCGATCAGAGTTTGAAGCGCATCGTCAATTAAAGGTATTTTTACATTCTGTTTCGCATGATTTGCAAACCCCAGTCGTGGGCACTTCGATCGTCCTCAAAAGCCTATTGGGTCAACCTGTTGATGGATGCGATGATGAGATTCGAGTGAAGCGATCGGTGATTGAACGATTACTGCAAGGAAGCGATCGTCAACTGACTTTAATAACCTCATTGATCGAAGCTCATACAACTGAAGTACAGGGAGGAGTCATTCTTCATTGTGAACCTGTTCAACTCCAGCCATTAATAGGAACTGTACTTGCTGAATTACAGTTAAGTTTGGCTAAAGGACGAGTTCAATTAGTCAGTTATATCACCAGCCAAACTCCTTCAGTAAACGCTGATAAAAGTCAGCTTTGGCGGGTATTTAACAATTTAATTGGCAATGCGCTGAAGCATAATCCTCATGGTATTCGAGTAACACTGAATGCAATCGTCTTGCAACCAAGACAACGAACTGCATGGGTGGAGGAGTGGATGACTGGAGAAAGGATAGAAATAAACCTAACGCACCAATGCTCAGATGTTTCTATGCTGCTCTGTTTTATTCAAGATAATGGCATTGGCATTGCGCCTGAGCAACATCATCGATTGTTTGAACTCTATACGCGAGGGAATCGAGCTAGATATATGCCTGGTCTAGGATTGGGCTTATACCTTTGTCAACAAATTATTGCAGCGCATGGTGGAGAAATTGGTGTGAGCAGTCGCTTAGGACAAGGAACCACATTTTGGTTTACCTTGCCCCTATATCCAGCCTGACCTCAATGCCACAACGGCAGCTTGCACGCGGTCATCAACGGCTAGTTTAGTCATAATGCCGCGAATATGGGCTTTGACTGTGCTAACGCTAATATAAAGTGTGGATGCAATTTCTGGGTTACTGCGTCCTTCTACAATGAGCTTGAGGACATCTAGTTCCCGATCTGTTAAAGGGGATTTTCCTTGTTTTTGAGGAGTAGATTTCAAATTGTGTACTACACATTGAGCCACTTGTGGATCAAGATAAATTGCGCCATCTTGAATACAGGCAATGGCCATCACTAATTTCTCTAGGCCTACGCCCTTCACACAATATCCCTCTGCACCGCTTGACAATGCTGCAATAATTTCTTGTTCAGATTTGTGCGATGTTAACATCATGACTCGCGTTAGGGGTAGGCTAGACCGAATTTCTTGGGTTGCCGCAATACCATCCAATGCTGGTAAACCAATATCCATAATCACTAAGTCTGGCTGGAGGTGACGTGCCATATCAATGGCAGAGTATCCATCCTCCACTTGGCCGACAATTTCTAATTGAGGATGATCCCTTAATAGGTGCTCAAGTCCCAAACGCATGACCGGATCATCCTCCACGATCAAGATGCGTAGATTCGGTAACGTGTTCTTAAGTAGGTTGTCCTGCATGTTCTGCCTTTACATTTAGGAAAACTCTGAGCCAAGCTTGCATAGTCTTAAAGCCGGGTTAGAACTATGGTAGTAGTTAGTAGTCGTTTGCTCAGGTCTAGGTGTTCCTGGCGCAGCACAATGAGGTCGGGAAAGCGGTTAGCGGTGTCCTGGAGTGGAACACGAGCACCTGTACCTCGCAAGTCTGGACTCGAACCAGGCGACGAGGCACCACCTGAATTAAGTTGTCACGCAAATTCCAGGCGAGCCAATTGTTTCCCTCTGACTCTGGCGGCCATGCAACTAACTCCCCCCCACTAATTCATAACGCCCTTCCAGTAGGGTCTCATCGCTATAGGATAAATAATCCTCAAAGGAGAAAAATTTTAACTTGGACTGGGTCATGACGCTCTGCCGTGAGACGCTAGCCCTACCCTAGCCCAGCGTGCTGCTGAACCCTCCGGCATGGCAAATGCTGAACAGCCTGGGATAAACCACTGCCGATGTAATCAGCCTCAGAGCAAGTTGCTCACGGCATCCCTGGGATGGAACTTCTGAGAGGCCGTGGGTAAAGCTTGCCAATCATCTGAATTGTAGAAGTAAAAAGCCGGGTAAGGCACTATCACTGAGGAGGAGCGAACCCCCACAATGTCCTGTGGCCCTACCCGGTCTTAGCTTTGGAGCACACGCGAGTCTACAGGATGTTTTGATAATCGTTCATAATCACAAATTGGCCAATACATGAAAGTTCTGGAAAGTTCAGGATCTAGTTCAGGACATCAAGAAAAGGGCAGCTTTAGAGACAAACCCCTAAGAAATCACTCTCCAGATAGATGTATCAACTCATTCAGCTATGAATCTCTAGATCGGGAACTTAATTGCAAATATTTCGTCATTGGCTTGTTTAGCCTGTGTTAAGTTAACTACCCCATTCACTGCTGGTGCGGTTGGCCCAGAATGGCTTGAGTCCAGTCCTTCGCTTGCCTGCGATCAAGCTTGTTCTGGGCATTAGTAGGTAAGCCATCGAGCAGAATCCAGTATTTAGGTTGCTTATGGGGGGCAAGCTGAGATTTTAGACGCAGAACTAAGGCTTTCAGGGTACCCACCTTTGAGTAAAAAACTACCAGGGCACAGACGGCTTGTCCCCATTTAGGGTCAGCTATCCCAACGACGCAAACCTGCTGAACTAAGCCCGTGGCCAACAAAGCAGCTTCCACCTCCTCAGGAAAGATGTTTTCGCCGCCGGTGATGATTTTGGTGCTTTGGCGACCCACCAGGTGCAAATAGCCGCCCTCGTCGAGATAGCCCACATCGTCGCTCAGGAATTCTCCCTCAATGGTTTGGGGTTCCTCTGGCCCGGCTCCGCTGAGATACCCCTTGAAGAGCGACTGAGCTTTAATTAAGAGGACTCCTGCACGGCCTGTGCCCTGGTTTGAAGATGGCTCTTGGGCCTGGTCAACTAGCACCTGAACTTGGGCGTGGGGCAAAACCCTGCCGCTGCTCCTGTGCCCGGCTAGAAATTCCTCTGGCAGCAGTGTCGCTATCTGGCTGGCGGTTTCGGTCATGCCGTAGGTTAGCGCTAGGGGAATGTGCAGTTGGCGGGCCTGGTCTAGCAGGTCGGGCCAGGGGGGTGCGCCCCCCAGGAGAACGGCTCGAAACTGTCTGAGCCAGGGCATAGAGGTGTCTGGTTGGGCCAGTAACCACTGGAGTTGAGTGGGCACCAGCGACAAAAAGCTGTGCTCTGGTAGCGCTAGAATTTGGCCTTGCTTCAGGTGGCCATAGGGTTGAAGCGCTAGCTTGCCGCCAGAGGCCAGCACCCGCAACGCCTGCATGAGCCCACTGACGTGATGCACCGGCAGCACGCAGTAGGCGTTCACTGTAGCGACTTGAAAGTGTGCCTGAAACCCCTGAACAGAGGCTATCAGGGTGGCCCAGCTATGGCGGGCAAATTTGACCTGGCCAGTGGTGCCCCCGGTGGCAATGAGAAATTCCGGCTCAGGGGTAGCTGGAATTCCCCCAGCGATGTAACTCCTCAAACCCGCTGCGATGGGCTGGGCCATGTCAGGCTGAACCAGTGCCTGCACCTGTGTCCACTCGCGCTGGCCCCACTGAGGATTGGCCAAAATAACGGTGTAACCCTGCCAGTGGGCGGCTAAGAAGGTCGCGAGATACTGAATGGGGTCAGGCTCAGCAATGAGAATCGCGGTCTGTACTCCTGGTTTGGGCACTGGCAAGCCTGTTTTGAGCCTGCTAGCAACGCGCTCCAGCGTTGGCCAGAACGCTTCACTATTGGGGCCAAGCAACCAGCGATCGCCCCAGCGTTGGCGCAGCAGACTATCTAGAGTTGGATGAACTGGTAGGTCTAGAGGTAATCCCATAGCTGGGCTGGGGTAAGGGTATCCCAATCATCCTCAAACCAGCCCAGGGTGCCAAAGCCCAGGGCCAGCGAGGGAACTGGGGCAACGTGCTGATCATACTCAGCCGCTAACGCCAGAGCTATCTGCCGCCCTACAACGGTTTCAAAGGCTGAGGAGAACACCAAGTGAGGAGTGTGCTGTTGCCAAAATGTACGCAAGCGGTGAGGGCACCCGGCAATCGCAGGTTTAACCACCATCAGGCCCCGCCAACCTTGCCGATAGTGCTGGTGCAGTTGGTGTGCGGTCGCAACGGATTCATCCAGGGCGATCGCGGTTTTGAAGCGGTTGGCCAACTGTTGCATAGCGGCTATCTGCGACGGAGCAAGCGGCTGCTCCAGGTATTCGATGCTGGCGATGTCAGGGGCTGCATTGAGGCGATCGCACACCGCCAGCCAGTCTTCAGCCTCTGTCATAGTCAGCCCACCGTTGGCATCCAGCCGTAGCCGACCTGTAGCCGGGAGGGATTGCATCAGTGTCTCCAGCCAGGCTAGTTCCTGCGTTATGGGGGCAACGCCAATCTTCCACTTAAAGGTGCGGGTGCCCGGCTGCCAAAGGGGCTTCCAGGCTGTTAGGGCTGGCGCTCCAGTTGGCAACAGGCCACAAAGGGCAGCGGGTTGAGGAGCCTGCGGCCTAGCGCTCTGAGGACTAGCCCGCAACTGTTCAAGGGCAGCGCCAAAGCCAAACTGGGTGGCCGGCAGGGTATCGGGAATGGGCAACGGGTCAGTTATGACGGTGGCTTGGTTTTGGCAGAAGGCCGCGGCCTGGGCCAGGGTTTCGCTGCCAAACCAGGGAATAGGGGCAATTTCGCCAAACCCTACCCGACCAGAGTTATCCTCCAGTCGAACCAATAAGCCCTCTCGCCAGTGCCAGTAGCCGTGGGCAGTTAGCAACGGTTGCCGAAATTGGCGGCAATAGGGTTTAACGCAGAGCGTGATCGCCATTAGCCCAGGGTACTTAGCCAAAATCCCAAGCTGAGCAACACACCGCTCCAAAAGTGAAAGCCAATGGCGTAAAACTTGGCATTACTGACCTTGTGGGGCTGGTCATGGTAACGAGTCACATGTCGGCTCAAGCGCCAGGCGGGCAGGGCACTGGCCAAGGTTAGCCCCGCCCATCCAGGAAAGAGGCCCAACGCGATACTGAGGGCCACAATCCCAAACACGCCGCCACAGACCCAGGGCACGAGCTGAGCCCCGCGCTGAGTGCCCAGGCGCACAATGGGCGATCGCTTACCCGCCGCAATATCATCCTCAACCTGATGAAAATGGGAGCAAAACAGCACCAGGGTGGTGGTGAGGCCAATGATCACTCCGACCAGTTGACTACTCCATGACCAGGTCTGAGCCTGGCTGTAATACGCTGCACCTACTCCCAAGGGGCCAAAACAAAAAAAGCACAGGACTTCCCCTAGCCCCTGATAGCCCAGGCGAAACGGTGGCCCCTGGTAGAGATAGCCCAGCCCACAGCACAGGAGAATCAGGACGAGTACTGTTGGATCCTGCTGCTGCAAAGCAATGGCAATAATGCCGATAATGCCCAGTGCTAAACAACCACTGGCCAGGGCAAAAACTAAGGATTTATTGCGGGTGAGGTTGACTACGGAGTGAGCTTTGTTGATATCAATGCCCGTTTCTGAGTCAAACACGTCGTTGCTGAGGTTTTCCCAGGCGAGGATTAAAACCGCAGCGATTAAAAACGTCCAAAAGATAGCGCCAAAAAACTGGCTGGTCTCCACATAGGCCACAATGCTGCCGGTCAAAATTGGCATAATGGCCACACTGTACATGGGGGGCTTAATGGCGGCGAGCCAGAGCTTGCGGGTAGACGGGTCAACCGAACGAGTGGTCATAGACTTACGATTTCTCCTGCCCCAGCATATCGCTAAGCTCTGCCCCGTTATTGCCTAAGTTCGGTGATTCTCCTTAGCAAGCCCTAGAGCGAGACAGTGCATATTAAATCACACGCATCTACCCGACTGCGACGACGGCTGACCCCGCAAATCTGTGGGGTCAGCCCTTAGACAGGGATGTATCTGCTAAAATCTCTGGTTTTGCGTAGAAATGGCATCCTAACGTCTTTTTGTCCACTATGACGGGTAAGCAACCCAAACCACGGTTTTGTCACCGTGGCTTTTTCATCCATCGTTAGGAGATATTCCCTATGTCTAGTCGTGGACTCAACTTATGTACGCTGGCCGGAAACGTTGCCGCTGATCCTGAAATTCGCAACGTTGAGTACAAAAATGGAGGGCAATCCCAGGTTGCCAGTCTGACTATCTATGTTGACCGCATCTTCAGCCGCAAAGAGAATGACAGTTTTACAGTAGACATCAGCGTTTGGGAAGACTCTGCCGCTTGGCGTAAATTGAGTCGAATTAAAAAAGGAGCACTGATTATCGCCAGCGGTGCTATTGATGCTTCGCCGTATATCAGCAAGACAGACTCTCAAGTCAGAGCCGGTCTTCAGCTTAAGGCTACCGATATTTTTTTAGACTCCACCCCTAAAACCGAAGAGCCGAAGTTTTAGCCTGAGTCAATACCAGTCCTCCACGGAGAGAGCGCCGTGGACTGAGAGCCAGGATGCGAATCATCGCATCCTTTTTTAGTTGTGGACAGGGCTATGGATTGGCCTGGCGCTGACCCAGTAACCAGTTGGTCATGGTGGCGCGGCGGGTCAGACGAGGAATCAGCTGATCGACGGTGTAGCCCTTAAACCCGAGTTCCTCCTTCAGCAGTTGTTTGTCCTGGGGGGGAATGGAACGGGTGAGTTGCACGGTGGCCGGGCGACTTTCGATAAAGTTGGGTGGTTCAGGATAGTTTTCAGCCCAGGCTGGGTCAACTGCTGAGGCATCCCAAGCGCCCTGGGCCTCGTCATAGCGGTAGCCTAGATGGTGCCATACCAGCCGGTTGACGGTGTCGTCATCCAGTTCGCCGTTGAGAATGGCCCATAGCGTATCGTTGGATAAATCAGGCAAACCAGACATGGCGTAACCCCTCAGATGTCATCGGATCTTGCTAAACCGGTGTGAGCATGGGCGAGAAACAATGGATAATATTACCCCTGTAATGCACTAACAGGGACTTGACCATGGGTCGCGCAGAGAAAGTCGTTTTAGCCTATTCCGGTGGGGTTGATACCACCGTATGTATACCTTATCTGATGAACGAATGGGGCGTGAAAGAGGTCATTACCCTGGCGGCAGATTTAGGGCAGGGGGATGAACTGGAACCCATTCGCCAAAAGGCGTTGAAAGCCGGTGTGATGGAGTCGCTGGTGGCCGACCTGACGGAAGAATTCATCCGAGACTATGCCTTCCCCGCGATTCAGGCCAATGCCCTGTACGAAAACCGCTATCCGCTGTCTACGGCCCTGGCCCGTCCGCTAATTGCCAAGGCGCTGGTGGAGGCGGCCAATCACTACGGGGCCGATGCTGTTGCCCACGGCTGCACCGGCAAGGGGAACGACCAGGTGCGGTTTGATGTGGCCATTGCCGCCCTTAATCCCTCCCTCAAGGTGCTGGCCCCGGCCCGTGAGTGGGGCATGGGCCGGGAAGAAACCATTGCCTACGGCGAAAAAATGGGGCTGACCTTTCCGGTGAAAAAATCCAGCCCTTACAGCATTGACCGCAACCTGCTGGGCCGCAGCATCGAGGCTGGCCCCCTGGAAGACCCGATGAACGAGCCCCTGGAAGACGTCTTCCTAATGACCCAGGCGATTGAAACTACCCCTGACCAGCCGGAGTATCTGGATATTGGCTTTACTCAAGGCATCCCCACCAGTCTCAATGGCGCAACCCTGGGGCCGGTGGCGCTGATCAGCCAGCTTAACGACCTGGCCGGTCGCCACGGCGTAGGCCGCATTGACATGATTGAGAACCGCCTGGTGGGCATCAAATCCCGCGAAATCTACGAAGCTCCGGCCCTACTGGTGCTGATTGACGCTCACCGCGACCTGGAGAGCCTGACTCTGACCGCCGATGTCAGCCAGTACAAACGCGGTATTGAAGAGACCTATAGCCGCCTGGTCTACAACGGCCTGTGGTACAGCCCTCTAAAACTGGCTTTGGATGCCTTCATTCAACAAACCCAGGAGCGCGTTACAGGCACCGTGCGGGTGAAGCTGTTTAAGGGCACGGCGCGGGTAGTGGGTCGCCAGTCTGACCTGGCTCTGTATACCGAGGCCCTGGCTACCTACAGCGCTGACGACCAGTTTGACCACAAAGCCGCTGAAGGCTTTATCTACGTGTGGGGCTTGCCCACCCGCGTGTGGTCAGAAAAGCTGCGAAATGGGTAGTCAGGTCTCAGCGTAGGGGTTTAACCGGATACGTAGCCTCGACTGGCGCTGAAATAAGCTGAAATTACCGTTCGCAAATCGCCAGAAGCCTCGATCTACCCTAGGGTGGGCCCTGCCCACCAGCCTTGACTCAGTGACATTCGGCGTAACCGCTACTGTGGCTCGCAACTGGCCAGGAAGCGATCCAGGTTAGCAAAGGTGCCCACATGGGCGGTAATGGGGCTTTCGTAGCCCTTCAGGGTAACAATTTGGCGCTTAAAGTGTTGTTCACTAGCGCCCAGGGACAGGAGATGGTCGTAGGTGGTTTCGCCCATGGCCAGATCCAGCCCCAGCTGTTTAGTGGAGGATTCTAACCGAAAGGCCGCGTTGACGGTATCGCCAATGGCCGTATAGTCTGGGCGATCGCCAGAGCCCGTGTTGCCGACCATGGCATAGCCCGTGTTTAACCCGGCCCCGATGCGCAGAGGAAAGGGGAGAGGAAACTGTTCGTGGAGATGGCTGGTCATCTTGGCCAGGGTGCTGACAGCCCCCAACAGTTGCAACATTTCGGCCTTGGTGGCCCCTTCAGGATTGTGTACCCAAACCGCCATGATGGCGTCGCCAATGTACTTATCAACCCCGCTGCCATACTGGGTGAGGATTTCACCGGCTCGGCGAAACCAGGTGCCAATGGCCTCGGATAAGATTTTTTCGTCAATCTGGCGGGTCATGACGGTGAAGTCGCGAATATCGACCACCATCACTGAAATCAGCCGCCGCACATGGAGCATGGCCGTTGCGGTGAAGTCTTGCCTGGATGAGAGACTATCCCTCCCTCCGGCAGCAAGAGCATCCTGTGCCCTGGCCTGGGGATAAAAAAAGGAAATTTCCGTTTGCCCAAAGGTAATCAGATCGCCATCTCGGAGAATCACGGGTACGCTTACCCGTCGCCCGTTGATAAAGGTGCCGTTGCGGCTGCCCAGGTCAATGAGATAAAACTCGCCGTTCTCCATGCCCTGGAGCATGGCGTGGTTACGGGATATCCATCGGTCGGGTAAGACTAAATTGTTGTCGTCGCTGCGTCCCACAGTCCAGCAGTGAATGCCCAGCAGCGGCAAATGACGGTTGCCTGAATCAGTTTTCAGGATCAGGTGGGGGCCAGACTGAGAAGTTATCACTGTAGAGGAAAACGGTGCTAAACAACGGGCCAAAGCAAAGGATCGTGGTTCAAACCCTGAGTGCCTCTATTATGGCAGAAAAGACAAAGGCACCGTCTAGGCCAAAATTGCTGTTAGGAAAAACAAGCCATCCACGACCAGCGTGCTCAAAACAGCTCCCCCAAAGGCCCACCACGCCAGTTGACGAGAGGTGGATAGGGCGATCGCTGTGGCCACCAGCAAAAACACCACCAAAACCATGGCCCGACAGGCCGCCAGGTCAGTTTCCAGAGCGGTAGCCGCTGCCCGTAGCACCACTGGAGCCACCTGGGGTTCAACCTCCATGAGCTGCCGCCAGGTAGGAAAAAGATGCATCCAGTTGATATATAAATCGGTAATAGCTGTTCCCAGCAGGGATCCTAGAAAAAAATAGCTGCCGATGCGCCCCCAGCCCCGGTACAGGCACAGCACCGCGATCGGCATCCCCAGGGCCTCGATGGGCAAGTGCACGACAGGCTCCCAGCGAAACCAGCCCCAGTACAGCGAGCCGGTGAGCCAGATCCAGCCGAAGCCCACGATTAAATCCCCCCAGACTTGCCAGTGAGGGCGCTTCATCATGGCAAAACCAAGCCAGAGCCAGAGCGGCGTAATGGCCAAACTTACCCAGGGTAGGTAGCGTACCAGGGGAGCCTGCACAAAAACAGGCAGAATAACCAGCGCTAAGGCGGCTGAAAATACCTGAACCTGGAGCCGAGATTGGCTCAGCCAGTCCTGGGCTAGAGTTAGCCACAGGGCAATGCTTTTGCTGGAGATGGGGCTGGAGGAGAAACTCAATGGGAACCTTAGCAATAGCTTAATTATCAGTAACATAACATGCCCCCTGGGGGCATGGGATCAGACTAGGTCTGCGCTGGAGTAGCCTTAAGCTTGTTGTAATATTCACCACTGACTAAACAGTCAATTAAGCCGAGACAAAGAAACCAGCCTAAATCTGGCCAGCCAGGTTCAGCATTGTAAGATGCCAGAAAAGATGGGAAGCATGCCGCAAACTTTTCAGAGCATTTATTTTAATGTACTTATTTTAAGGAGTTATGCCAGCCATTAGTCAAGTTTGGGGAGCAATCCAGACCCCATTTAAGGATTGGGCACGTTGATGTCAAGCAAAATCTATGGTTATTTCTATGCAAATTTTGATCAGTAGCACCGCTCTCCAACTGGCTCAAGCCAGCGAGACGACAACCACCACGATGATGGACAGCGTTTCCCTGGTGCAGGCCATTGTGATTGGCATTGTCCAGGGGTTAACAGAGTTTTTGCCGATTAGCAGCACCGCCCACGTCAAGATGATTCCAGTGGTGCTGGGCTGGGGGGATCCGGGGGTAGCCTTTACTGCCGTTATTCAGCTTGGCAGCATTGCGGCTATTCTCTGGTATTTCTGGGACGACCTCTCCCAGGTGACTTTAGGAATGATTCGCGCGATTCAGGGCGGTAAGTATGGATCTCCCGATTTTCGCCTCGGGTTGGGCATTCTTTTAGGCACCATCCCCATTGTGGTTTGTGGGTTGTTGATTAAAGCCTTCATTCCGGACTTCGACAATTCGCCCCTGCGCAATAGCTCAACCATTGCCACTGTTTCGATTGTGATGGCTTTGCTGCTGGCTGTGGCTGAGGTGGTGGGCCGTCGCCAGCGCACCTTTGAGTCGCTCGACCTAAAAGATGGGGTGTTTATGGGCTTTGCCCAGGCTCTGGCGCTGGTTCCCGGCGTGTCAAGATCGGGCTCAACCCTGACGGCGGGCTTGTTTATGGGGCTGGAGCGTTCCACCGCAGCCCGGTTCTCATTTTTGATGGGTGTACCGGCCATTACCATTGCCGGTCTGGTTGAACTCAAGGGGCTGTTAGAAACCGGGCTGGGCAGCATTGGCCTGGTGCCGTTGATTGGCGGCCTGTTAGCGGCAGTAGTTTCTTCCTACCTGGCGATTTTCTGGCTGATTCGCTTCCTGAAGCAGCACAGCACCTGGGTGTTTGTCTGGTATCGTTTGGCCTTTGGGGCTGCTATTTTAATTGCCATTGCCACTGGCAAAATGGAAAACATCTAAGATAGGTAAGGTCTAATTGTCTTATCTGATGTGTCTTGACGATGGCAGCTCCGTCAATCCGTCCTGCCCGTGTGACTCGCGTTCTACCTGGTTCCATTGCCGATGAGCTTGGCTTTGAACCGGGAGATGCCCTGGTGACTATTAACGGCCAGAAGCCCCGCGACTTAATTGACTACCGGTTTCTCTGCGCCGATGAAGACCTTGCTCTGGAGGTGCTGGACAAGCGGGGTAAATCCCACCGGGTAGAGCTGGAGAAAGATATTGATGAGGATCTTGGCCTGGAGTTTGAAACCGCCCTGTTCGACGGGCTAATGCAGTGCAACAATGCCTGCCCCTTCTGCTTTATTGATCAGCAGCCCCCCGGCAAGCGCGGCACACTCTACCTCAAGGACGACGACTACCGGCTGAGTTTTCTCTACGGCAGCT
>CAYUBC010000048.1:0-12881 GCA_964442885.1 uncultured bacterium
GCTTAACCGGCCCGACTTTGTCATTCTCGACGAAGCCACCAGCGCCCTGGATCTGGCCAACGAAGCCCGGCTTTACGACCATCTGCGCCACCTGGGTACCACCTTCGTCAGCGTCGGCCACCGCGAATCCCTCAATGAATACCACCAGAACGTTCTAGAACTGGGAGAAGATCACACCTGGGCACTTAAATCTCTGGATTTGGCTCAGTAGCCCAGTGGAGCTATGGATAGATAATTAGTCGAACACAGCAAGGAGAATTTTATGATCTAAACCGCCTCATCCAGTAAACGAACCCGTGTGAATAACTCAAACGTCATGATCTTGCCTCCTTATCTGCCTACTAGGATAGGCATGGTTCACAATCCTTATGGATATCTCCCCTATGACCTATCTAGACTCCACAGCCCAGTTTTACGCCGAAGTTGCCACTATGCCGGAGGTCGGCTTGTGCTGCGTCCAGAGTAGCCCCCTGGTGATGCCAGACCTCACCATTCCCTGCCGTATGCAGGCCATGAACTACGGCTGCGGCACCACCGTCCACCCGGCAGAGCTGGCGGGGGCACCCACTGTGGCCTACGTTGGTGTGGGTGGGGGTTTAGAGGCGCTTCAGTTCAGCTATTTCTCGCGCCGACCGGGGGCTGTTATCGCCATTGACCCCGTAGACGAGATGCGCCAGGCTGCCGCCAAAAATTTAGCGGCGGCGGCTGAGGTTAACCCCTGGTTTGAGCCCGGCTTTGTGCAACTACTGGCGGGGGATGCCTTTGCGCTGCCCATTGCCGATGGGTCAGTAGATGTAGTGGCTCAAAACTGCCTGTTCAATATCTTTGAGCCAGCAGATTTACAGCGAGCTCTCCGGGAAGCCTATCGGGTGCTCAAACCGGGCGGACGGCTGATTATGAGCGATCCCATCGCGACCCGGCCTATCCCGGCTCATCTTCAACAGGACGATCGCCTCAGGGCGCAGTGTCTCTCCGGTGCCTTGCCCTATGAGGACTATGTGCAGCACCTGGTAGATACGGGCTTTGGCCAGGTAGAGGTGCGGGCTCGTCGCCCCTATCGCTTGTTGGATGCTGCCCAGTACAATCTAGACCAGCCGTTGCTACTAGAAAGTCTGGATACGGTGTCTTTCAAGCTGCCGATCCCGGCGGACGGAGCCTGTGTGTTTACGGGCAAAACCGCTATCTACATGGGGCAAGGAGAGGATTTCGATGATCAGGCGGGTCACTATTTGCAAAAGGGCGTACCTGCCGCCATCTGCGACAAAACCGCCCAGGTGCTCAGTCAGTATGCGGATATTATGATCACCCCTTCGACCTGGCACTATGTCGGCGGAGGGTGTTGTTGAGGGGCTGATGGGCTAGGTTGATGGATCCTTAACCGCGCCCGGACAGGTTGATGCGATCGCTCAATTGCCGCACCGTCTGAGCCAGATCTAAATCGCGCTTGAGTTGTTTCTCAACTTTGGTGCAACTGTAGAGCACAGTGGTGTGGTCTTTGCCGCCAAACTCGTCGCCAATTTTGGGCAGGCTCAGGCCGGTGTGCTGGCGCATCAGGTACATGCCCATCTGGCGGGCCTGGCTAATTTCCCGTCGCCGAGACGCGCCTTTAAGGTCGTCTACGGATACCTTAAAGTGTTCGGACACCGCTACTAGCACAGTGCTGGGAGAGGCCTCCATCTTTTCCGTGGGAGGGTTGAGCACGGCAGTGAGGTGTTCAACAGTCATCGGTAGGCCAGAGATGGAGGTGTAGGCAATGGCTCGAATCAGCGCGCCTTCTAGCTCACGAATGTTGGAGGTGTAGCTGGAGGCAATGTACTCAATCGCTTCGCGGGGAAGCTGCACCTGCTCGTATTCGGCCTTTTTCTGCAAAATGGCGATGCGCGTTTCAAAGTCCGGAGGCTGGATATCCGCAATCAGCCCCATAGAAAAGCGAGAAATCAGGCGCTCTTGCAACCGCACAATTTGGTGGGGAGGACGGTCTGCCGCCAGCACAATTTGCTTACCGGCCTCGTGCAGGGTGTTGAAGGTGTGGAAGAACTCCTCCTGGGTATATTCTTTGCCTTCGATGAACTGAATATCGTCCACCAGGAGAATATCCACATCCCGGTAGTGGGAGCGGAAATGCTGCATGCTGTCTTTGCGGATGGCCGCAATTAAGTCATTGGTGAATTGCTCGGTTGAGACGTAGGCGACGCGGGCGCGGGGCGCAATCTCCTGGCGGTAGTGGCCAATGGCCTGCATCAAGTGGGTTTTGCCCAAGCCCACGCCGCCGCACAAAAATAGGGGGTTAAATTCTCGTCCTGGGGCTTCGGCCACAGCCAGGGCGGCGGCGTGGGCCATACGGTTGTTAGAGCCCACCACAAACCGAGCAAACACCGCCTTGGGGTTGAGGTCGTTATAATCGGCCTTGCTGGAGTTGCTCGGCTCTGGCTCCAGCGGACGTGGCAGGGTCGAAGGGCTCGGCCACTGGCCATTGGTGACTGGCAGCGGTGCCGCAGTCCCCTCCTCTCCTGCCGGCACAACGGTGAGCTGTACATCTACGGGCTTGCCCAAAATGTCGTGTACGACCTGGGCAATGGTGTTCAAATAGTGTTTCTGAACCCAGTTGCGGGCAAAGGGGTTAGGGGTAGAAATCACCAGAGCACTATCGCTCAAGGTCTGAGCTTGAGCGGGTTTAATCCAGGTTTCAAAGGTGGGGGGGCTAAGCTGCGTCTGAAGCTGGCCTAGCACTTGCTCCCAGAGCCGATTTAGGGCCTGATCCACGACATACCTCGTAACAGTGCAATGAGCCTAAGGGGGAAATGAGTATAGATGAATTCAGCCAACGTCTGGATCCGCACTATTACCCAAAATCGGGCTTGCCAAAACTAGCAAATTCCGGATCTCTAGAGTACTAGATATGAGCATAGAACGGGGCCCAACATCTACATATAGCGTTTTACAGGCTAACTGTTCCGCCCCTGGGTGACTAACGCTGGAATGCCCACCGGCTCTACCTCCATAGGTTAAACACAACCGCTACCGTTGTATATAAGCCAAGGGGCGCTACTGCTCACAATCCACTGTTTCAGGCCAAGGTTCTGGCATTGTTAAGGAATGCTATAGAAAGCCATGCTACCGATTTAAATTGCGACAGGGGGGCGACTGTGACCACATCCACTGCACTGATTACCCTGGGGCATCCCCTACTGCGACAGCGATCGCAACCCATTACGGATCCTACTGACCTTGCGTTGCAGCCCTTCCTTGACCAACTGTTGCAGGTCATGACTGCGGCCAATGGGGTGGGCATCGCAGCACCCCAATTAGGCCGTGCCCAGCGGGTAATCATTGTCGCCTCCCGCCCCAATCCTCGCTATCCCAACGCTCCTCTGATGGAGCCCACCGTGATGCTCAACCCCCAGCTGGTTGCCAGCAGTGAGGAGGTAGAGCAGGGCTGGGAAGGGTGTCTCAGTGTTCCGGGTAGGCGAGGGTTGGTAAGGCGCTCTTGGGCTGTGGAAGTGGCCTACTTAAACCGCTGGGGGCAACCACAACACCAGGTCTGGCAAGGGTTCGTGGCCCGCATTTTTCAGCACGAGTATGACCATTTAGAGGGGAAGGTGTTCCTGGATCGCGTTGAGCATAGCGACAATGTGCTAACGGAAGCTGACTACCAGGCCAGGATACGTAAGGATCCCCAGGCCAATTCTGCGGAGCAGGCCGTATCACAAACTACAACAGGCCACCGGCATTCCTGAAAAATATCCAACAAAACCGAGATCCTTGAGAAAGTTGGCCTATGCTGTTACCTTTCGGGGTTAGCCTGGCCAGCGTGATGCTGGGCCTGTGGCAACCCCAGTGCGCTTAGTGCAGAGGAGGCGCTTTGAGTTTCCAGCAGCAGCCTAACATTGTCCACCTCAATATGCTGGACACCGACTATGCCAAAATCACCGCTGGCGAGTCAATTCCCGATGACAAAAAACAGCGGTTGGCCCAGGAAAGCTACGATTTTGGCAAACTGGGCCAGCATATCGCTCGCTACCGCTACGGCGGCCTGGATGAACAGGGGCGCGACGATGTGCTCTGCACCCTGGCCACCATAGCGGGCCTGTTTACCCTGGCCGATGTCGAAGACATTAACGACCGACTCCGCTACACAGGTCGCTTTTACCTGACGGTGGGTGAACGCCAGCAGGTCACTAACTGGCTTATCGATGAGCTAGGCATTGACCTCAACGATGCTAATTCCTAGCCCGACCTGGCGTAAGCTGCTACCCCTCCCTAGCGGCCAACCCTCGATCCCCGTTACCTGCTGCCCATAAACTAAGCCTGGCAGCGATCGCCACAGCCCTCACCCAGCCGCGCCTCTCGCTCCGCCAGAATAGTTTTCAGGCTGGGCCGTCCGGTCAACGCCAACCGCCACTTAGCCCACACCCCATAGAGCCAATCCACTACCGGGCCAACTAAAGGCCAACCGGTCGGGGCATAAATCCACCCGATCCCCAATACCCGATAGACCTGCCGAAACACCTCAACGTTTTTAATCACGGTGCCGTCAGCTAACACCGCATGGATGCGCCCCATGGCCGTGGCATAATCCACCCCGCCATTTTGCTCGGCGGTGTAGCTCTCGTCGGCAATATCGGTAAATTTCACCAGGCCACGCCCCTGATCTTTCTGGCGCAGAAAATTGACCTCGTGCACGCATAGCGGACAGTCGCCATCGTAAAGCAAGTTAATTTGCCAACCCTGCTCAGATTTGGAATCGGCTGGCACCAATGGTTCTGACGTAGAAGTAGCGGTCATAGGAGAAGTTAAAGAGGAACTACATATATCTTAATAAACTGTTTCCGTTGTGGGCTTTGCTTGAGGCTCCCGGTCAGGATCCTGTTCGGCTATGGCGAAAATTTTGCGCCCATAGGCCGCTAAGAACTCATCTGACACGGCTCCCCTGGGCGTATCACCCTGGTTCTGAAGCAGGCTTGTAAAGCCCCCGGCTCCAATCCCAGCCTGGGGCCATAGCCGGTAGCAGGGAAAATCCGCCAAGGGGGAGGCATAATCTCGCAGGGCAGGAACATCCACAGGCTTAAACTGGGGAAAGGTTTTGAGAAACCAGGCGCACACCTGCTCGTTTTCCTCTGGGGAAAAGGTGCAGGTCATGTAGGCTAGATACCCGCCACCCGCCACAGTTTGAGCCCCATGCCCCAAAATTCGTCGCTGGCGACTGGCATTTTTGTTGATAGTTACCGGATGAAAGCATCCCAGAGCTTTGTCGCCCTTGGCCAACAGCGACTGGCCGCTACAGGGGGCATCCACAATTACCACCGAGGCAGTGTAGGGCATCTGGTCAGCCCACACCTGAGGATCCAAATTAAACACCAGGGCATCGGTCAGGCTACAGCGCTTCAGGTTAGCAATCAGCACCTTAACTCGCTTACGAATGACCTCGTTGCACCAGAGTCGCTTTGGGGACAGCATTTGCCACGCCAGCAGGCTTTTGCCCCCCGGTGCCGCGCACAGATCTAACACCGACTCTACCGGCTGAGGGATTGCGGCCAACACCGCCGCCGAGAAGACGGAGGCCATATCCAGGCAGTAGTACGCCCCCCGATCGTGAAGTGGGTGCTGACCTGGCCGTTGACCTAGCGTTAATCGATCCACCCCAGCGAGCTGCCAGGGCAGCGCGGGCTCCAGGTTGAAGGGCAAAGACTCAGGCCGAGGCTGCATCCACAGCAGCGCGGCAGGATAGGGCTGGGGTGTCGTCAGCACCTCCACAAAGGCGTGCTGGTCGTGAGGGTAATTAAATAGCCGATGGCTAAGCTTAAGCAAAAGTTTGGAGGGAGTCGCCATAGCACTGCCCGTGGAAGGCCGTAGAGGAATTTGGGGAGTCCGCAGGATTAGCCATCCTCATTACGTACTGTCCCATCGGGCATAATGGTCTGGCAAAACTTGGCTCCGGTCAAATCGGCGCTGGTTAACCGGGCCCCCCGTAAATTAACGTGGCGTAAATTAGCCCAGTAAAGATTAGCATGGCTTAAATCGGCCTCTGACAGGTTAGCGCCCTCCAAGTTGGCATGGCTGAAGTCGGCCTGGGCCAGGTAGCTTTCCCGCAGATCGGCATTGACGAAGGTAGTCCGGTGGCAGTGGGCTTTGTGCAGGTCGGCCTGAATGAGTACTGCGTTGGCTAGAGAGGCTTCGCGCAGGTCAGCCTGGGCCAGGATAATTTGGTAGCCATTGATGTGGGTCAAATTGGCCTGGTGCAGGTTAGCCCTGGTGAGATTACTCTTCCGAAAATCGGCATTTGCCAAATGCATGGTTTGCAAATCTAAGCCTTGTAGCTCTAACCCATGCAAATCCCTGGCCCCAGCCTGGTAATAGCGGGAGATCAGCTCTCTTAGCATGGCTAGCGACATCTACTCACCTCTCGGCATAATGCGCCCTGGTAGGAACCAAAAACGATAAACGACAATGGACTGACGTTTCCGTCTACCTCCATTGTCGTTGGTGTTGAGGCTGAATGGTTCAATTGGGCGCAGAATTACACCATCCCTGATATAGGGCAATAGCTTAAATGATGCCTACCCCTTTGCCCCGCTCGTCAGATTCAGTAGTTACGTTGCCATCCTCGCCGGTCTGGTTAATTTCCTGCAGAATTCGCCGCCGCTCAGCTTCCTCAGCCTCTTGCTCGGCGCGCAGGTCACCGGGTTCGTCGATGTACATTTCTGGCTCAATGGCGTAGTTGTTAGCCAACCCTTCCTGATCAACGGTGTAGCCCCCGGTGGTGTCAAGGTTAGCTTCTGGCTCTGCTTCTGTCGGGATTTGCTTAAAGTCATCGCCTTCACGCTCTTTGCGGGCTGCCGTTTCAGCCGGTATTAAATGAGAATCATAACCGTCTCGCTCAACTCTAGGATTGCTCACGTTAACCTCCAGAGGACTAAATACAGCGCTGTCGAAGCTAATAAAGTACGTGAGTCGCCATGAAACCTTAATTTCTAGGCAATCGACCGTACCTTATGCGGCCAGGAAACGCCGTAAGGGAACAGGCGAAGTAATTCGCAGATTGAGCCTCAGATTGGTAGCCTTAACTTGTAGCCTTAACTAACATTCGACCTGGCCTCAATCTTGTGTATATTGTCTAGCCTGGGCGCTTTCCCAACATCCTCAAAAAGGCTCAAGTTAGGATCTGTCACCAGATAGAGACTAGGGCGAGGTGAGATGTATTGAGCGCCTAAACTCCTGAACCCAGAACTGACTTTTCCAGAAGTTTTACCCCTCGCATTTCCCGGCTAATGAGGCGATGCTTATAGCCATAGGAATCCCAGCCCTGGTGCGCAGCGATTCCTGAGGTTTGTCTGCCAACCCTACCCTGGTGAGCCATGATGACCGTATCTCCGTTTACTCTTTCTGGCGTTCACTGCCCTAGCTGTGGCAAGCACACCGTTGTTGAACATAAGCCCTCGGTCTATCGCTGCCTCAACTGCGACTTTGAGAAGGATTTGAGCAAAGAGCCAGAACCCGAAGACGCAGGCTGGCTACAAATGTTGATGGGAGCGGCCAGCGTCTTACTATTGGCAGCCCTAGCTCTATAGACTTGATAGTGCATTTGCACCACAGTATGATAGGGGGGCTCGCCGCTGGCAGTTCCCCCATGGCTATTGTTTCTTCCCACAACTCCGACGACTCCGCCAAAAAGCCGCGCTCCAAGCCTGGGGCAAAACCTGCGGCACCACCCTTGTCGGCGGAGGAAGACATCATTCAGCCCCTATTGCCAGAACAACCGCCTACCCTTTCTCTGGTTAAGGGGGGAGAGGTTCAACCCGCTGAAGCTACTGCACCGGAGGATAGCCTGCGGCCCCAGCGCCTGCAGGACTACATTGGCCAGTCGTCCCTCAAGGAGGTGCTCGACATTGCCATCAAGGCTGCTAAATCCCGCAAGGAACCCCTCGACCATCTGCTGCTCTACGGGCCGCCAGGGCTAGGCAAAACCACAATGGCGCTGATTCTGGCCCAGGAAATGGGAGTAGCCTGCAAAATCACCACCGCTCCGGCCCTGGAACGGCCGCGCGACATCGCTGGCCTGCTGGTTAACCTGAAGCCAGGGGATGTTCTGTTTATTGACGAAATCCATCGCCTGCCCAGAGTAACGGAAGAAATTCTCTATCCCGCCATGGAGGATGCCCGCCTGGATATCACCATTGGCAAGGGGCAGTCGGCCCGCACTCGCAGCATTCCCCTGTGTGCCTTTACCCTGGTAGGGGCAACCACGCGGGTGGGGGCACTGACCTCGCCGCTGCGCGATCGCTTCGGCCTAATCCAGCGGCTTCGCTTCTACGAAATTGATGAACTCACCCAAATTGTTTTGCGCACGGCAGACGTGCTAAGAACCCCGATTGACCCTGCCGGTGCCCAGGAAATTGCCCGCCGGGCCAGAGGTACGCCCCGCATTGCCAACCGGCTACTGCGCCGGGTGCGCGATTACATGGAGGTCAAGGCCACTGGGCCAATTACAGAGGCTATGGCCGCCGAAGCTTTAGAGCTTTTCAATGTCGATCCCTGTGGTCTCGATTGGACCGATCGCCGCCTGCTCTCCGTCATGATCGAGAACTTTGGCGGCGGCCCCGTCGGGCTGGATACCATGGCCGCTTCCACCGGGGAAGACCCCCAAACCATTGAAGAAGTCTACGAACCCTACCTGATGCAGATTGGCTATTTGCAGCGCACGCCCAGAGGTCGTGTGGTTACCCCAGCGGCCCGGCGTCACCTGGGCTATGAGGAAGGTGCAGGGGCTGGGGAGGGGGGTCAGATGACCTTGATTTAGCCAGGTCAGGACGGCAAGCTAGTGTGAAGTTCCAGCCAAGTTCTTCCCGCCTCCGATGACATTTCCATCGAGACGGGAAATCTTTAAAGCATTACGGTCACACGCTCACCCTACGCTTGCTATGACGACTTCTTCAGTTCAGGTTCATGCTACTTTGGCTCAGGCTCCTGCTAGCCCTGGGGTGCAATCCTTAACCGCTAACCCGTGGATGTTGACCAGTAGCGGACTGCTGGTGCTGCTGGTGGGGCTGGGGGTGATGTCTCACCTGAAGACCAAGCAACTGGTTAAGCAGCTAAAGTTTGAAGCCTACAAAAATCAAGAACTGCAAAAGAAAGTCAAACTGGCGCTTCAAACCATCACTAAAATGGAGCGCAACCCAGATTTAATTCACTCTCGCGAGTGTAACCTCGACTACCTGAGGATGCGTATGGAGGAGGATATTTTCCACGCGGCGATTGTGAACCAGCTCAAGGTCAAGGTGAAGCAGAAAATTAGTGTGGCGTTGCGGCCTCGGCAGGCAGAAGCGGGGCTGATTGGCATGGCTAGTAAGCCCCGCGTGGTAGACGAAATTTTTGATGTTGAGTACAGGCTGGCCGATGACCCCAGTGCCAAAAAACGGGTATTGTTTCGGATTCAGGTCAGGCTGGCAAAACTGCCCACTCAGGCCACCTCGGCTACCATCAGCCAGTTAATTGAATGCATCGAAAACTTTATGAGCCCGCAGCAAGAGGACTGCCGCTGGCAACCCACTATTCAGGGGCGAATTGCCTACATGCATTGGGATCAAAAAGCAAAGCCCACCCCCCTACTGGTAATTGAGCAGTCGAACGATGGGGTCAATGTTACCCTGCGCAGCAAAAATACCATTCCGGCTACCAAAGGGCAGCAAAAACTGGCCTAGTGCTTTGTCAACGCCAAATTTTAGGGTAAATGCATCAGCTCGTAGTCAGCGCTTTAGCGCTAAAGCGCTGACTACAAACCCGAACTCTTAGGGTTGACGCTGCACTAGTGGTGTGTCAAGCCTAAAGGTGTAGGTTGGGTAGGGCACAATCACCGGCCCAGGGGCCGAGCGATAGCCATAGTCGTAACCCAGGTAAACAACGGCCACAGTCATGGCAGAGGCAGCCGCAATCATCCACCAAAGGCGCTTTAGAGAAGGGCTGATAGACATGGCTAGTTTTTAGTAGAGCTGAATTGAGTAGACCAGGCAACTATCATCCAAACCAATCAATCCAATTAGAGGCGGTGACTGGCCGAACCAGGCGTCAGGTAAGGGGGCATGTTCTTGAGTATCCTCTAAAGCTGTCAGCATGGATGTAACAATCATCCTTTTGAGCCATTTGTACTTGCTCAGTAGCGGTGAAAAATATGGCCTGCCGGGGTAGCGCTAAAGTTAAAAACTAGCGCCTAATCTAACGGGAATCGAGTAGGATTGGCATTGGTTCAGCGCGAACGTCTGGCCCTAACCAGTAACGTTCAGGCTAGCAACGTTCAGGTTCAGGCAGCAGGAGGGTGGCAGTGGCAGTGACAAAGCGCTCAGATTCAATGAGTACCCTGAGGGTGATGGGGCTGCCGGTACACTGGCGGGCTGACTATGCCGGTTGGCTTTTGGATCAGTACCGGTTGGGGCATGGGGCTCACGTAGTTACCCTAAATGCCGAGATGGCCATGCAGGCCGATCAGAGTCCGCCGCTGCGACAGATCATTCTCAAGGCCGAGCTGGTTATCCCCGACGGGGCTGGGGTGGTTCTCTACTTCCGCACCCAGGGGCGGCGCATTCCGCGTACTCCGGGTATTGAGCTGGCCGCTAACGTCCTGAAACGGCTGGCTGTCAATGAAACGGCATTTTTCTATGGTGGCGCTCCTGGCATTACCGACCATGCGGCGCTGTACTGGCAACGTCAGATTGGCGGCATTAACATTGTCGGCACCCAACATGGTTTTCTCGGCCCTGAGGAGCAGTCGGAGTTTTTGCAGCGGCTAGAGGCGCTACAGCCCAGCGTTATTCTGGTGGGGTTGGGGGTGCCACGGCAAGAGCTGTGGATTCGTGACCATCGCCACCTCTGTCCTCGCAGCATTTGGATTGGGGTTGGCGGCAGCTTTGACATTTGGGCCGGGGTCAAAACTCGCGCCCCCGCCTGGATGGGCAACAACCATTTGGAGTGGCTCTATCGCCTTTATCAAGAACCCTGGCGCTGGCGGCGGATGCTGGCGCTACCCCGGTTTGTGTGGCGATCGCTGCCCTATTCCCTCCGATAGTGTCCTCGCTAACGAATTGCCCTTAATCTCACAGAAGGTGACGGACTAGGGATAGTGCTCTCGGCCAACGGTCTGAAATTAGCCCTATTGTCCAACAGGCTCTATTGCCGACTTGAGTGGTAGGGCATGCTTGAAGTAGCAAGGATGGAGCGCTGTGCTCATGGGAAAGGCAACCTGCAATGTTAAAAGGCCTACTGCGTTTAGAGTCTCAGCTTGATCAGCTCCAGCAACTTCAAGCGCTGAAACAGCGGTGGCTAAAAGTTTTATTTACCATTGCGCCACTGGCTATTGCCGGGATGTGGGCCAGTGAAGCCTTAATCCGGCATGATGTTAACCCGATCGATCAGATCGCCTATCCCACGATGCTGTGCTCGATGCTCGCGGCTCTGGTGCTGTTGCAGGTGTACCCCCAGGCCTACGATTGGGCCGTGCTGGGTACGGTCGGCATCATCGTGTTGTACGAAGTCGTCTTTTTACAGGCGATTATCTGGGGCTATGGGCCGGTTCAAGACAACTACAACTTGTCTACCTTTGCCCAGTGGTATCCCCTGTGTTACCCGGCCATATTTCTCTTTCTTCAGAAAAAACAAGCTGTCATTGCCTCGGCCATTGTTTATTTGTCGTTGGTGATTTCCAGTGTGGCGCAGGGTTGGCTGGAACGGGACTTGCCAGCCAACGAAAAGATCTTTCCCTACCTGCTGCACATGATCATGTCCCATCCCTTCTACATTGGGGCTTTTGTCGTTCTTGCCACGTTACAAACCGCCTTTGCCAAGGCTCAAGCCGAAGCCATGCAGGCGGATGTAGACCACCTCACGACTCTGGCTAATCGTCGGGCTGCCTCGCGTACCCTAGCACTAATGTTGGAGCAAGCCGCTCCAGAGGCGTCTACGACAGGTGTGATGTTGATAGATGTCGATCGGTTTAAGCAAATTAACGATGGCTTTGGTCATAACGTTGGCGACCAGGTGCTGATTCAAATTGCCCAACTTTTGCAGGAGGAGTCCGGTAGCACTGCGATGACGGCCCGCTGGGGTGGCGAAGAATTTTTAGTCATTCTGGCACCAACGACCAGAGAAACCCTCTACCAGGCCGCTGAGCAGCTCCGGCAGCGACTAGCAGAACATCCCCACCCCCCAGTCGGGCAAGTTACGGCCAGCTTTGGGGTAGCCCTGGCAGAGGCCGGTGAAGCCCTAGAAGGACTGATGAAACGGGCGGATGATGCCTTGTATGAGGCTAAACAAGCAGGCCGCAATCGAGTCGTGCTGGCCCCTAACCCCCAACCACCTGACTCGGTTCTGCCTGATTTGATCCATGCTCCAGGTCAGTTTTAAGCGGCTCATCTTTAAGCAGCTCATCCAGGGTTAATAAAGCTCATACTTCATCCACTGGCAGGGCAACGAGCCATTGTAGACAGGGATGCGCTGGGCCGATTTCAGGCCAATGGTTTTCGCCAACTCCTTGTTACCGCTGAGCACAAAGGCTGTCCAGCCCTTGAACCGCTGCTTCAGTACATCGCCGATCAGCTTGTATAGCACCCCCAGGTTTTCGTCTTGGCCCAGGCGTTCGCCATAGGGCGGGTTGCAGAGAATGTAGCCGCTATCTGCCGGTGCGGCCAGGTCAGCCAGCTCTTGCTGAAAAAACTGAATTTGCTCGCTCAGGCCACAGCGTTGAGCATTGCCCTGGGCCTGGCGAATGACCTCCAGATCGCGATCGCAGCCCCAGACCAGCGTATCCAGGCGTTCTCGGCGGCTGGTTTCGGCCTCCTGGCGCAGAGTTTGCCATAGCTCGGCCTCAAAATCCGGCCAGGTCTGAAAACCAAAGC
>CAYUBC010000049.1:0-5345 GCA_964442885.1 uncultured bacterium
ACTCCCCGCATGCACCAGCTTGCCCGCATCCTCTTCCATGTGCAGGCGAGTGATGCCAATGCGCTTGCGGGTAATATCCTTGGTCTTTTTATCCACCAGTTCAATTTCCAGCCAGCCATGCTCGGCAATGGGCAGGTCGTACTGGGAGATCTGGTAATTCTTGGGCAGATCGGGGTAAAAATACTGCTTGCGGTCAAATTTAGAGTAGGGGGCAATCTGGCAGTTCAGGGCCAGCCCTGCCTTAACCGCATACTCCAGCACCTTCTGGTTTAGCACTGGCAACACCCCCGGCATGCCCAGCACAATCGGGTCGATGTAGGTGTTGGGGTCGGCCCCAAAGGCAGTAGAAGCGGGGGAGAAAATCTTCGTTTCGGTACAAAGCTGGCAGTGGGTCTCAAGGCCAATGATGGCTTCGTACTGGGTTTTAGCCGGGGCTGCCGTAGTCATAGCCTGCTCCAACAAACAATGGAATGAGCTTACCCATTGTAGCCCCGTCAGCCCGGCAAAGGCTTGATCAGTCAAGCTTTTGTGCCTATTCTTACTGGGCGAGGAAGTCTTCAAGGGTGAGGGTTGTGGTAGGGGGGGTAAGTCATCACATACCTGAAGGGCTACCAGCGTCCGTACCTTACCCACGCTACAGCGGGTCTTTGCCCCTGTGAGTTACAGTCTAACGATCTGTCTGATCAGGCCCATCAACTCAGGCCCATCAACCTATTGTTTGCCTATGTCATCATCCCACTTTTCTCCCGAAGAACTGGCGCGCTGGCGCTTTAGCCTGGCTCAGGCCAATCTGAACAACATTCTCTGCCACTGCCGCGACTGTGATGCAACCTGGATGGCCTCTGAGGAAGAGCCCTGTGCCTGCGGTAGCCGTCGGGTGGAATGTATTGCCTGCTGGCAGTTTCCGGATGATTGACGCGCGGCATTTCTCACCGCCGGGGCCGGGCCTGCTCCCTCCTCCTCACCCTACTGGCTATTTGTCCCTGGGCTCATTACGCTAGGATCAATCCGCAATGATCAAGCATTCTGCCCCTTCCTGTGATTTACTCTGCCCCTAAATCCGATAAACAGCGTTATTTCTTGTTGCCCTGGCTGCTGGCGATAGTGGCTCTGCTGGTATTGGCGGGTAGCCTGGTGCATCTGCTGACTGAAGCCTGGTGGTTTGAGGCGGTGGGCTATGCTTCGGTGTTTTGGACGCGCCTGCGCTGGCAACTGGGGCTGGGGCTGGCTACCTTTGCGCTGATGGCCCTCTGGCTGTGGGGTAACTACCGGCTGGCATTGCACATTACCCGCGATCGCGGCTATCGCTTTCTGAGCCGCTACAGTTCTCTGGAGCAAAAGGAGCAAATCCTGCGACTGTTGAATTGGGGAGTGCTGGGCACGATTTTTGTGCTGTCTCTGGGTACGGCTTTTCGGGCCTCAACCGCCTGGGAAAGGGTGCTAAAGTTTCTCAACCCCTCGTCTTTTAATCAAGCCGATCCGATTTTCCAAAACGATATTGGCTTTTATGTGTTTCGCCTACCGCTCTGGCAGGGATTGCAGAGCAACCTGATTGGGGTCGTCATTTGGGCACTGCTAATTACCATCAGCCTCTACGCATTGAAGGGAGAAATTCGCCCTGAGCGGGGTTGGAAATACTTCCTCACTGGCGAAACCAAAACCCACCTCTGCCTGCTGCTGGCGGCGCTGGCGCTGTTACTGGCCTGGGGGTTTTGGTTGCAGCGCTATTCATTGCTCTACTCCGAAGAGGGGGTGGTGTTTGGGGCGGGCTATACCGACGTTCATGCTCGGCTGCAAGCCTTTTGGCTGATGGGGTTTGTTACCGTGGCGATCGCGGTACTTTTTGTAATGGCTCTCTGGCGTAGCGGCTTTTCGCTACCGACCTTTGGGACGGCGTTGTACCTGGCGGTGCTGCTGCTCGTCAATGGGGTTTACCCCTGGATACAGCAAAAATTCGTGGTCGAACCCAACGAATTGACCATTGAACGGCCTTACATTGAGCACAATATTGCCTTTACGCGCCAGGCCTACAATCTCAATAGTGTAGTTTCAGAGCCGTTTCCGGCAGATAACCAGCTCAATCGCGCCATTTTAGATGAGAATCAGGCGACAGTCAGAAATATTCGCCTTTGGGACTATGCACCGCTCCTGAGTACCTACAAACAGCTTCAGGAGATTCGACTTTACTACAACTTCCAGGATGTTGATATCGACCGCTACATCCTGAATGGTGACTATCGCCAGGTGACGCTTTCGGCCCGCGAGTTAGCGGTGGATCAACTCCCCAATGAAGCGCAAAACTGGATTAACCGCCAGCTTAAATTTACCCACGGCTTTGGCCTGGTGATGAGCCCGGTGAACCAGGCCACCCCCAACGGCATGCCGGATTTTTTCATCCGTAACGTGCCCCCCAATTCGACGGTTGACTTACCGCTCAACCAGCCCCGCATTTACTACGGTGAAGACACCGAAAACTACGTCTTCACCGGCACTAACACCGAGGAGTTTGACTATCCCCAGGGCGACACTAACGCCACCTACCGCTACACGGGGGCGGGGGGTGTGCCGCTTAACTCGTTGTGGCGGCGACTGGCCTACGCCTACGATTTTGGCAGTCTCCGCATCCTGATTTCTAACTACTTCAATCCTGAGTCTCGTGTCCACTACCATCGGCTAATTCAAGACCGGGTGCGGCAGGTCGCGCCCTTTCTCACCTACGACGGCGATCCCTACATGGCCGTTGTTGATGGCCGCATGAAGTGGATTATGGATGGCTATACAGTCAGCGATCGCTATCCCTACTCAGAGCCGCTCCATCGCCAGAGTGAGCTAGTTTCCCTGGTGGGCCATAGCAATCCGTTATTGCAGGATGACGCCAACTACATTCGTGATGCCGTTAAGGTCTTTATCGATGCCTACGACGGCACTCTGGAGTTCTACGCCCGCGATACCGAAGACCCCATTTTAGCTACCTACCAGCGCATCTTCCCTGACCTGTTTCGGCCCTTTGAACAAATGCCGCCCCTCTACCAGCAGCATTTGCGCTATCCCCAGGACATTTTCACCGTGCAGGCTCAGATGTATCGGGCTTACCACATGGAAAACCCAGAAGTGTTCTACAACCGGGAAGATCTCTGGCGACTTCCAGAACGAACTGTAGAGGGCGTGGCTCAGCCCATGGAGCCCTACTACGTGATTATGAAACTGCCTAAGCTTCAGCAGGAGGAGTTTTTGCAAATTTTGCCCTTCACTCCGGCTAACCGCGACAATATGATTGCCTGGTTAGCGGGCGGCTCCGATGGCGACAACTACGGTAGACTGCTGCTCTACGAATTTCCTAAGCAGGAATTGGTATTCGGCCCCAGCCAGA
Source organism: uncultured bacterium (assembly GCA_964442885.1). Lineage (GTDB taxonomy): Bacteria > Cyanobacteriota > Cyanobacteriia > Phormidesmidales > Phormidesmidaceae > Nodosilinea. Next base: position 3,371 of record CAYUBC010000049.1, read on the forward strand.
TCGAGGCCCGCATTAACCAAACCCCAGAAATTTCAGAACAGCTCACCCTCTGGAGCCAGCAAGGCTCTGGGGTAATCAACGGCAACCTGCTGGTAATTCCCATAGAGCAATCGTTGCTCTACGTGCAGCCGATTTATTTACGGGCCGAGCAGGGCGAACTGCCAGAACTGCGGCGGGTGATTGTGGCCTACGGCGAACGTGTGGTCATGCGGGAAACCCTGGACGAATGCCTCAACGCTATCTTCGGCGGTGCGGCGACTGCAGTTTCTCCAACCACCCCAGCACCCAGCCCAACTAACCCCCTACCCGGCGATCTAGCTGGCCTGATCCAAGCCGCACTGGACGCCTACCAGAATGGCCAAGCCGCCCTCCAGCAGGGAGATTGGCAGCGCTACGGCGAAGCCCAACGTCAGCTCGAAAGCATTCTGCGGCAATTGGATGCTCAGAACCGCTAGAATCAGACCAAGCCATTCTACCCAAGCTGTCCTACGCAAATCTTTACATCCAGGGGCGTCTACGGGCCGAGTGTGTCAATATCTGCCAGCATGGGCATACTATAAGGAATTCTCCGGCCTCTACGCTGAATTCACCGAATTCTATAGACCACCATGTCTACTACGCCCCCCCAAGTCCTGCAACTGGCTAAACAAGGCCAACCCGATGCCATCGCCGCTCTCATGAATCAACACCTTGAGAGAAAAGGCATCACGGCTTACGTGGCTCAGCAAGGCAATCTATTGCAGGTGATGTTAGAGGCCGCCCAGGTTCCTCCCCAGGAAGACCTGGTGACCTACGTTAAGACTGGCATTAAGGGCTTAAGCCTGGCCGCCATTCACTACTTAAATGTGAGTGGTAAGCAAATCGGTAACGACGATGCCGCCTGGACAGAAACCATCCCCCTACAAGCCAGCGAGACTTCGCCTCTGCCAGACCCACTGGTTTTTGAGGCCAACTCCTCCAACCCAAACGATGACTTAGATTTGGGCCTGGATCTGGATGCTGACCTCGCTCCTCTCGACCTTGATCTAGACAATTTCGATGCGTTGCTCAACCTTGAATCGGCAACGGAACTGAATCCAGACCAGGCAGACATTGGAGATCTGGGCGATTTCCCCTTGCCTGCCGCAGACAATGACTTTGACTTTGATCTCGATCTCAGCGCTCCAGAATCTGCCAATACCAGCGACTTTGATTTTGACCTCAGTGCTGACGCCTCTCCCACAGCCGACCTGGATTTTCTCCTAGAGGCCACCGACGATGCCCCCAATCCTGAGCTAGACCTGCTGCTCGACTCAGATAATGCCCTCGACGGCCTGGATATGACTGCCGATCTATCCGATGACCTGAACCTTCTGGATCAGAATCCCCTCACCCAAGATCTGGATCTGGGCCTGTTCTCAGAAGGGGACAACCCGGCATCGGTTGATCCAGCCGCAGAAACCGGCTTTGACCTGAACTTTGACGCCGAGACTTTCGACACAGACGAGCTTAACCTTAGCCTCAATTCAGAGGAGGCCACCCCCTCTGAGGTTGATGTCACCTCCCTCACGGATGCAGAGCCCTTCGACTTTGACATGGCCAGTTCAGACTCAACGGAGGCTTCAGGGCTAGATCTTTCGGCGGATGATCTGGATCTAAGTCTGCTTGGGTTCACCCCAGAAAACGAGGATGAAACCCTGGATTTAGACTTCAGCCTGGATTTGGGTGACAATGACGCTGAGCTTCCTGATGCTGAGAGCTTAACCTTCGACCTGAGTGACAGCGACACTGAGCTGCCCAATTCAGACAACCTGACCTTCGACCTAGGTGACAATGACTCTGAGCTTCCCGATGCTGAGAGCTTAACCTTTGACCTGAGTGACAGCGACACTGAGCTGCCCAATTCAGACAACCTGACCTTCGACCTAGGTGACAATGACTCTGAGCTTCCCGATGCTGAGAGCTTAACCTTTGACCTGAGTGACAGCGACACTGA
>CAYUBC010000049.1:5445-12843 GCA_964442885.1 uncultured bacterium
CGACTCCGACAATCTGACCTTCGACCTAGGCGACAATGACGCTGAGCTTCCCGATTTCGACCTGGGTGACAATGACGCTGAGCTTCCCGATTTCGACCTAGGCGACAGTGATTCTGGGCTTTCCGACTCCGACAATCTGGACTTCGACCTGGATGACAGTGACACAGAGTTCAGCCCTGCCCAATTGCCGTCCATGGATCTGGAGCAAGACCTCTGGGATTCGACAGCATCCAGCGAAGCGGTAGTTAGTACCACAACGCCATCAGCCCCTGAGCTGGAAAGCGACCTCGAAGACTTTAGTTGGGATTTGGCTGACGAAGACAACACCGAAGGCAGTCTAGATCCTCTGGCCATGACCGAAACCACCGCAGGCGATCTAGATGCCATTGTTGACGCCTTTGACACTGGCAGTTTGGAAACTGGCGAAGCACCCATTGAACTAGAGGACACAGCAACATCAGCGCCCGACTTCCTGGATTATGGGGCAGTAGACGGCAACCCAGATAATGAACCAGGCGTTGAAGCTAACGAGATAGAAGCTGACTTAGCAGAATTCGCTATTCCTAATGACGTTACGGTAGCCCTAGACCCTGACCTGGGCGACCTTGAGTTTGATCCCAACCTGGTCTTTGAAGCCGATCAAGAACTGTCTGTTGATCAGGATCTCAGTGCTAGTGCTGAGGTGCTCTTTGACCCCAATCTAGAGCTTGACTCAGAGATCCCGGAAGATATCCCCAATCCCTTTCTTGCCGAGTCGCCCTTCTCAACTCCGGAGGAACCGGCTAACGCTAACCCATGGCATCCAGGTTCCGAAACCGACCCGGCAGAAGCCTACACCCTTGAGCTAGAGTCCTGGTCAGATGATGCAACCCCTGATAATGCAGACTTCTTTCCCCCATCTGTGGAAGAGAGTTGGGGCGCGCCCCCCCCACCCTTAAATTTGGCCGATGATGACCTGCCCCAGTTCGGCGACGAGGGGGATGGGTTTGACGAAGCCATCAGCTATTCACCAGAGCCTGGTAATCCTGCCTTTGCCGATGAACAGGCCGCCACATCACCCCTGACGACGTCCGCCGATACCTTTGAAGATTTCTATGATGTAGACACTCTGGAGGTTCCTACCGACTTCGGCGACTATTCCAGCAATAGTGACTTAGCATCCTTTGATGAGGTCGCAGGGGAGGCAGACCCTAGCCCCTTGCCTCCGCTGCCTGACCTAGAGGAGGTTGATCTGGCCGCCTCTAGGCAAGAAGACTCTGAACCAGAAGAGTTTGGCGGATTCTCCTTTGAGGAGGAACCAGCTCCCTTGACCAGCAGTGAGACGAACGGCTTCCTCCTAAGCGACAATGGTTGGGAGGCGGAGGCTGCCGAGCCCGATGCTACCGACGAGTTTATCCATAAATTTGCGCCGGTTTCTCCCGAAGAAGTGGCCCAGCGCACCCCTGGTCGGTCTTCAGCCTCTGGATCACCCATGAAACTGATTCTCGGGTTGGGGTTAGGGGCTCTGATTCTGGCTCTAGGGGGCTTAGGGCTGAATGCTTTCCTGGGGCGTAACCGTCAGCCTGAACCAAACACGGCTCAACCACCCCAAGAGGCTCCTACCCCGGCTGACCCTGCCGCCGCCCCGCCTGCTGCTGCCCCGGCTGACCCCTTCAGGGAAGCCGTCAACGCCGCTCAGACCGCCGCTAACCTGGCCCAAACCGCCCAAACCTCTGCCGAGTGGCAAGCTGTGGCCGACTCCTGGACTAAGTCCATCGACCTGATGAAGCAGGTGCCTGAGAACAGCCCCAACCACGCCGTGGCCCAGCAAAAGGCGGTTGAGTATCAGCCCAATTTGGCCTATGCCCAGCAGAATGCCCAGAGGGCGCAGTAGGGGGAAGGGCAGAGGGCAGAAGGCGGAAGGCAGAAGGGTCTGCTTGGGTAGACTGGGCGTTCTGCCTGTATTCTGAGGGCTTTTGCTAGGTGGTTTGCAGGAAACCTGCGACATCTGCTGCGGCTGTGAAGAAATTGCTCCCGACCAGGAACTGCTCCATATTCAGAATGGTCTGTATCCAGTTTTGGGCTTGCCCTTGCTGATCCACAGTGCCTGCGATTTGCAGGCCATTGTTTTCCAGTGCCGCAATGGTCATGGTTTGAGCATCGAAGAAATTCAAGATTAACCAGTCGCTACCGGCTCCCCCATCCAGAATGCCCTGGCCAGGGCCGACCTCAAAGACATCATTACCCTCGCCGCCGGTGATTAAGGCATCATAAATGGCCAGGGTAGTGCCGGTGACGGTCATCCGGTCGTCACCATCGCCACCATCGACGTGACCGTTAAATACCCCGTACCCACGGCTGGTGCCTGTGCCGCTAATGGTCAGCGTGTCGTAGCCACTGCCGCCGGTAACGGAACCCTGGAACAGGCCATAGGCGGTGCCGGAGAGATAACCAGACCCATAGGCAGAGACCACCACCGTATCGTCGCCATCGCCTGCATTGACCGAGGCCTGGAAGAGACCATAGCCCAGGCCAGAGGCCGCGCCATAACCACTGCCATAAACCGAGACAGAGTCCTCACCCTCGCCAGTGGCAATGGATGCCTGAAAGAGGCCATAGCCTTCGCCCTGGCCAGTGGCAGACCCTTGGACAAAGCCATAGCCTTCGCCCTGGTCGTTGGCAGTTCCTTGGACGAGGTCATAACCTGGGTGCTGACTATGACTCAACAATTCGCCGCTGTAGACATCACCGCAGGGGTAGGCATACAGACTAATGTTGCTAAAGCTATTGCCATAGCCGTAGACGTACACATAATCCTCTTCAGAGCCGGTGTCCAGGGAACCCTGGAAAACGCCATAGCCTACGCCAGAAACCGCGCCATAGCCAGACCCCGTGATATAGAGATAATCCTGCCCGCTGCCTGTGTTGATAGAGGCTTGGGCCAGACCATAGGCCTCAGCCTGCTTGGCGCTGGAACCAGATCCGTAAATGGATAGGTAGTCGTTGCCAGCCCCAGCATCGACTGATGCCTGGTAAAGGCCATAGCTCAGACCTCGGTTAGTACTGTAACCACTTCCTGATATCGATACCCTATCGTCGCCATCCCCCATGTCGATGGAGGCTTGGGAGGCCCCATACCCGGCCCCCTGGCTATCCCCTGAGCTGAATCCGGAAATATAGAGATAATCCGCTCCGCTGCCGTTGGCCACAGAGGCGTAGCGCACACCAAAGCTCTGGCTTGAACTATCCACCGCAAGGGTGTAGCTGTAGCTAGAGCCATAGCCAGATAGGTAAACGGAATCGTCACCTGCGCCCGTATCAACCGAAGCATGGAATAGGCCGTACCCGTCGCCAAATCTCTCGGCAATAGAGTGATTCACCCCATCGCCAAAGGCTGTGCCATAGCCATAGACAGACAGGTAATCGTTACCGTCCCCGGTATTGATGGAGGCATAGGCTACCCCATAGCCAGCCGCCGTGACCACATCAAAGCTGGAGGCCGAACCTGTAATAGTCAGTTGGTCATCCCCTGTGCCAGTGTCTACCGAGGCATGGGAGACCCCATAACCAGCCGCTGCGGTAATACTAGAGCCATCCCCAAAAATGACCACACTATCGTTGCCGCTGCCCGTGCTGACTGAAGACTGCAAGAGGCCATAGCCAGTGCCCATCCCCTGACCCAGACCAGACCCGGAACCGGAGATGGATAGAAAATCGTCGTTGTCTCCCGTCGCGATGGCGGCTTGAAACGCTCCGTAGCCTGTACTGGAGCCGGAGCCACTGCCGGAGCCAGTAATGGTGACATCATCGTTACCCTGGTCGGTGTCCAGGAAAGCCTGGAAGAGGCCATAGCCCGTCGCTACACCGGAAACATCGTCGCTGTAAGCGCTGCCTGAAAGCCTTACGGTGTCGTGACCAGAGCCGCTTAGAATAGTCGCTTGTTTAATGCCAGAGCCAAAAGCGTTGGTGCCTACAGCCGCCCCCTGGAAGAAGAGCTTGTCCTCATCATCCTCCGCATCCATAAAGGCAGACAACGCGCCAAGGGCTTCTGCCGTCTGGCCAGAAGCCGTGGCGGTAACCGTGGCGATCCCCTCCAGGCTATCGTTGCCGTTAAAGGTGCGGATTGAAGCGTTGACAATGGCTACACCAAATAAATCGGTGGGGCCGGAGAGCTCTGCCGCGCCGGTAAAGCGATCGTCGAGGGGAGTTCCCTCCAGGGTGCCGGTTAACTGACTCATAGAACGCTGCCCCAGTTCGGTTTAGAAAGATCTGTTTATAGTTAGATGATCGTCACGGCAACGTCCTAGCGTCGATAGATCTACGCAGGGTTTACCCAAGGTTGATAAATGGTTTCAGATTTTACAAAACGTCCTGGTGGTTTTGGGGAGAGCGGGGTAGGGAGAGGTGGGGTAGCTAGCGGTGGCGGAGAGGATTCTGACTCAATTAGCCGACAAGTCGAGTTAGCCAGGTAGAATAAAACGGTTGTATTCAGCCTCAGAGCCTTGATTGAACGCTACACTCTGCCTGAAATGGGCGATCTCTGGACCGATGATTACAAATTCAAAACCTGGTTGCGAGTTGAGATTGCCGTCTGCGAAGCCCAGGCTGAGCTAGGCTACATTCCCCCAGAGGCCGTAGATGAGATCAAAGCCAAGGCCAACTTTGACCCCAAGCGCATTCTCGAAATTGAGGCTGAGGTCAACCACGATGTGATTGCTTTTCTCACCAACGTTAACGAATACGTGGGAGACGTGGGGCGCTACATCCACCTGGGCATGACCAGTTCTGACATGCTGGATACCGCCCTCTCTCTGCAACTGGTAGACAGTTTGCAGGTGATTATGATCCACGTTGAAAATCTGATTCAGGCCATCCGCTACAAGGCCCAGGAGCACCGGGATACAGTGATGATTGGCCGCTCCCACGGCATCCACGCCGAGCCGATTACCTTTGGCTTTAAGCTGGCGGGCTGGCTAGCCGAAATGCTGCGCCACCGGGAGCGCCTGACTCGTCTGCAAGACACGATCGCCGTGGGTAAAATTTCTGGCGCTGTCGGCACCTATGCCAATATCGACCCGCAGATTGAAGCTGTGGCCTGCCAAAATCTTGGGCTCAGACCCGATGCCGCCTCTACTCAGGTCATTTCCCGCGATATTCACACCGAGTTTATGAATGCTCTAGCCCTGTTGGGGGCCTCCATCGAGCGGTTTGCGGTGGAAATTCGCAATCTGCAACGCACGGATGTGCTGGAAGTGGAGGAGTTTTTCTCTAAAAAGCAGAAGGGTTCCTCCGCTATGCCCCACAAGCGCAACCCCATCCGCTCAGAACGGCTGACGGGCATGGCGCGCCTGCTGCGGGGCAATGCTATGGCAGCTCTGGAAAACGTGGCCCTCTGGCATGAGCGGGATATTTCCCACAGTTCCGTTGAGCGGGTGGCGCTACCCGATAGCTGCATTCTGACCCACTTTATGCTGGTGGAAACCACCGGCCTGGTGAAAAACCTGCTGGTTTACCCCGAAAATATGGCCCGCAACATGAACGTCTACGGCGGCGTGGTATTCAGCCAGCGGGTGCTGCTGGCCCTTGTGGCAAAGGGGCTCTCCCGCGAGGAGGCCTACGCCATTGTGCAATCCTGCGCCCATACAGCCTGGAATCAGGACGATGGCAACTTCCGTCATCTGATTGCCACCGATGAGCGGGTCACCACTCACCTATCGGCGGCAGAGATAGACACCTGCTTTGACCCTGACCTGCACCTGCGCAATCTGGATCAGGTCTACCAGCGGTTGGGGATTTAGCCCTCGTCATACCCCTTAGAGGTCAGGGTTAATCCCAATACCGTTTGGGTTTCAGGGTTGGCAATCCAGTATTCTGGAATGCCCAAGTCCTGGTACTGGCTGCGTTTGGCAACGTAGTTTCGTTCCCACTGCAACTCTCCGGGGCTAACAATTTCTACGATCAGGAGCGGCGATGGCATCGTCAGGCGAATGGTGTTGCGGACACTCAAAAGCTGGATGTGTTCCTCTTGAATAATCGTCAGGTCGGGAAAGCGATTTTTGGGTTCACCCCTGACCTCAAGTTCCAACCCGTGAGGTCTGACGCGGCGATGCCCCACCAGGGCAATAAATTGCACCAGTAAAAAAACTGCAAGACTGGTATTTAGCCCAGATTCTGGAGGCAACTCAATCAGTTCTCCATTAAATAGCTCATAGAGGTTTTCTGTCCCGTCATCGTAGGTCAGGTACTCGTTAAAATTGTCGAATTTCGGCTTGGTTTATACCATATCTTGGCCAGCGGGTTGGCGATGGTGCGTTATGCGGGGTGGTGATGCAACCTAGGCTGGTGGGCGGTGCCCACCCTACGGCTACTCATCAAAGGCTATATCTTCGAACCCAAGCCAGAAGAGCAAGACGGTTTCGACTTGGGATAATTGCTCTGAGTCCAATTCACCTAATTTCCTCAACAGTTTGGCATGGGGAATAGTAACAAGATTTTGAACATCAAAGGCTCCAGGTTTTAGAAACCTTACTTTGACAGCAACCTCGAAGCGAGAGCCTCTTGGGTTTGTTGTGTGAGGAACCAGTGTTGCTAAAGCTCTATCCTGTATAAGAGCTGGAATGCTAATCACTAGACATGGTCTAACTTTCGCTACATAACCTAAATCAACAAGCCAAACTTTACCGCGAGCTGGGCTACTCATGATTTGACTCTTGTTTGTCTAACTCTAAAAACAGCTCCTCAGCATTCAAGACCAAGTCCTCATCGTCCAAGGGAGAGAAATCAACATGAATAAGCCGCTTCAGTATCCCTAATGCAACCTCAATTTGATCTGAGTCAGGCAACTCATCAAAAGTCTTAAGAATTTGCTGAGCTATAGAAGTCATCCCTTCAACCCAATGTCACCTGATCAAATTGTAAGCAGCGGCGAGTAGTTAGTACTTAATCCGATCGTTGTTCGACTTGTTTGGGGCGGCGTGCTTAACCACAAAGTCGATAATTTTGCCGCCCACGTCAATGTCGGTGGCTTTTTCAATGCCCTCTAGCCCTGGGGAGGAGTTGACCTCCATTACCACGGGGCCGTGGTTCGAGCGCAGCAGATCGACCCCGGCCACTCGCAGGCCCATCGCCTTGGCGGCACGAATGGCGGTGCTGCGTTCTTCGGGGGTAAGGCGCACCTTAGTAGCCGAGCCGCCCCGGTGCAGGTTGGAGCGAAATTCCCCCGGTGCCCCTTGACGCTTCATGGCGGCGACAACTTTGTCACCAATTACAAAGCAGCGGATATCCATGCCACCCGCTTCTTTGATGAACTCCTGCACCAGAATATTGGCATCCAGACCGCGAAAGGCTTCGATTACGGACTTGGCGGCCTGCTGGGTTTCGGCCAGCACTACGCCGATGCCCTGGGTGCCCTCCAGCAGC